>NZ_JBHVWC010000018.1:0-110611 GCF_042882445.1 Kitasatospora sp. NPDC058218
GACGACGGCGGGAGGACCCCATGAGGGACATGCTGGAGAAGATCAGCACCCGGCAGCGGCTGGTGCGCGAGACCGTCGAGCATCTGCGCGAACAGATAGCCCGGCTGGGCGAACAACTGGCCGCGGCCGAGCGGACCCTGGAACGACTGGAGATCACCCACGCGACGGTGCTGGAACTGGCCGCCGAAGACGAACATCCTCCACCCGAGGCCGAACCCCTGCCACCCGGCTACCGCGAGATCCTGGCCCTGTTCGAGCACGCTGACGGCGGACTGCGTCCCAAGGATGTCTGCCAGGGCCTCGGTATCGGCAGCGAGCCAAAGCACATCGAGGGCGCACGCGCCAAGCTCAAACGCCTGGTCACCCGAAGCATCCTGATCGAACCCGAGCCCGGCCTATTCGTCCTATCGCCCCCGCCGCCCACCCGCGCCTGACGAACCATCACGGGCCACTCTCGTGCGCCTATCCGACCGCGGCGTTCTCACCGCCGCCGTCCTTCTGAGTGGCCTCGCGGAGCAGGCGGTTCAGCCTCCGACGCGCATGCACGTCCATCCGCGCCAGATCCGCCAGTTCCTCTGTCCGCCGGGCACGCGCGAGCAAATCCATGTGCCACAGATGGTGGTCATGAGCGTAGAAGTCGGCCGAGTAGCACTCGGCGTGCACACTGACCAGCGCAATCGCCGTATCCCAGTCGCGACGTTCCTCGGCTTCCTTGGCCTGCTCAACCCATTCCACGGCATGAGTATCGCCGAGCGGTAAGCAGGTCTGCATCGAACAAGAGCGGTTCAACGAGCCAGTTCGAGCAAGTGCTCACGAAACGCCCTCTGAGCGTGACCAAAGCCGCCGACGCCACCACCGTCACCGTCGGCCAGACCGTCACCTACCGTGTGACCGTCCGCAACGCCGGGCCGAACACGGCCACCCGTGTCACCGTCGCCGACAGCCTCCCGGCCGGTCTGGCGTTCCTCTCCGCCACCCCCCGCCCCGGCACCTACGACCCCGACACCGGCCAGTGGAGCATCGGGACACTGGCCGTCCACGCCTCCGCCACCCTCGTCCTCCGGGCCAAGGCGATCACCACCGGCCCGGTCACCAACACCGCCACGGCGCAGGCGGCCGAGACCGACCTCCGCCCCGCCGACAACACCGACTCCGTCACCGTCTGCGTCGAGGCCGCCCCCACCTGCTGCCCGCCCCCTGGCGGCTGCGGACCCTGCTGACCCCGGCCGCCAACCGGCCCCGGGAAGGTGAGCGGCCGACTGCCGGTCACCGGGGAGCGGTGGCGCCGTATCGATCCCCGTGCCGCCGCGCGGCACACCCCGTCCGCCGACACGGACCCGGTCGCGTGCTCCGGGTCGGTCATGCCGTCCATGCGGTACTGCTCGTACGCGGCGAAACCGGGAAGGGAGAAGGAGGAGCCGGCCGCCGCGCCTTCGGCGTCATCCTGGACGCCTACGCCTCGACGGATCGGACGACGCTCGGCATGGCCCTCGGCGCGGTCGCCTCCTGCGCGGCCGCCCGGGACGCTCCCGGGCCGGAGCGGGCGGACGGGCGGGAGGCGACCGCGACCCGCTCAGGTGCGGCGGGCCAGGAAGCTGATCCGGCGGCCCGGCTGGTGGTCCGTCTCGATGTCCACGAAGCCGGCCCCGCGCAGCCGGTCGGGCAGGGTGTGCGGGTCGAGCGTCACCATCGTGTCGCCGACGTGCAGCAGCCGGAAGCCGGGATTGGGCTGGCTGTCCACGCCACGGAAGACGCCACCGGGCCGCAGCACCCGGTACGCCTCGGCGAACAGCGCGTCCTGCTGGGCGGGCGAGGGCACGTGGTGCAGCATCGTGAAGCAGACCACCGCGGAGAAGTGCCGCTCGGGGAAGGGCATCCGGGCGCCGTCGCCCCGCACGATCTCGACCCGCTCGCCGAACTCGGCGCGCAGCAGCCGGACGGACTCCGGGTCGATCTCCACCGCGGTCAGCCGCTCGACCCGGGTGGCCAGCACCCGGGTGGTCGCCCCGAAGCCGGGGCCGATCTCCAGGACGTCGTCCCCGAGTTCGACGCCGGCCAGCATCCCGGGCATGCGCTCCGCCACGTCGGCGGCCCACTTCTTGGAACTGCAGAGCTTGCGGTGCAACAGGTTCATCGGCATGCCACCGACCCTAGGCAGCAGGCGAGATGGCCGCGAGACGTACCCGGGCCAGGTGATGTCGCGTGGCGGCCAGGGATCGTACGATGCCCGGATGAGCTCCCGCATCACGCCGCCGGGCGCGGCCGTTCCGGCCGGCCGGAACATCGCCGGGCCCCCACGCGTGGCGGCGGATCCGGTGGGCGCCATCGTGGTCGGCGCCTTCCCGCTCGCCGCCGGGCAGTGGTTCGCGCCGCACGAGCATCCGCGTCACCAACTGGCCTGGGCCACCCGGGGCGTGCTGGGAGTGGCGGTCGGCGACGACTCGTGGGTGTTACCGCCCACCCGCGCCCTCTGGATCCCGGCCGGCACCGTCCACCGCACCGGCGCGCCGCGCGACAGCGTGTTCCACAGCCTCTACCTCACCCCGGACCCGTGCCCGGTGGACTGGCGGCGGCCGACCGTGGTCGCCGTGGACGACCTGCTGGCCGGGCTGCTGTCGCACCTGGGTCGCGAGGACCTCGCGCCACCCGCCCGGCAGCGCGCCGAGGCTGTCGTCTTCGACCTGCTGCACCCGCTGCCCAGCACGCCCATCTCCGTCCCCGAGCCGCTCGACGACCGCGCGCGGGCGGTCGCCGCGTTGCTGCTGGCCGACCCCACCGACTCCCGCACCCTGGAGGCCCTGGCCCGCGCGGTCGGCACCAGCCGGCGCACGCTGAGCCGGCTCTTCGCGCAGGAGACCGGGATGAGCTTCGACCGCTGGCGCACTCACCTGCGGCTGCGCGCCGCGCTCCCGTTGCTCGCCGAGGGCCACCCGGTGGCCCGGGTCGCGCACGCGGTCGGCTACGCCACACCCAGCGCCTTCCTCGCCGCCTTCCGCCGTACCGTGGGCACCACACCGCAGCGCTACCTGCGCGGCCCGTCCTCCGGCCGAACCGGCGCGGGTGGAGGACGGGACGGGTGAGGCGAGGCCCGGGGCGGCATCCTCGACACGAACGCCGGTGCCCCCTGCAGTGAGCGCCGCGCCGACGGCGGCGTACCCGGCTCTCCCCTGCTCACCGTCCTCACCGGCACGGCCGTCGCCCCGGTGCGCGCAGGGCGCCCCTCCTCCGGCCCCCGGCCTCCTGCTCGTCCCGCTGCCGGGACACACCCGGGGCCACTGCGGCGTCGCCGTCCGGAAGGCGGACCGCCAGCTGCCGCACTGCGGCGACGCCTACTTCTCGCACACTGCGCGAACTGCGCCGCACCCACCATCTGCGCCCACGACCCGGCCGACCTCGACCCGCACCCGGCTCCCCGGGGCTGATCACACCGGGGTCCGAGCCCTGATCAGGTTCGATCGGCCGGGTCGTCCGGCGTGGCAGCCCGCTCGTCCGGTTCCCCGACCGCCACCGCCACCCGTGGATCGTGCCCCGCCCGCGGCGGAGGGTCCGCTGGATCCCGGGATGGGAACGGCCGACGATGCCGCGACATCTCCGTTGTCATGGGCGAGCGACGGGTTCATCGGGGACCTCCGTGGATACCCCCGGCTTTGGCCGGGGGTGGGGGCGCCCCCGCTTGCGGGGGAGAAACGGACCGCCTGTGGAGCAGGTCGGGGGGCGGTGTTTCGCCGTCGAGGCGGACCGCCGATGCCGCTCGGAACATCCTGGCCGCCGGACGGGCGGACAGGCTAAACGCCTGCGGAGGGCCGGTAGGACCCGGCGTGGCGATCCCACGCCAGGCACGGCCCGTTGAAACAGGAACCCACCGGAACGCCGGCCACACCGGGCGCAAGCCCCGTGCCGCAGGCGCGGCCGGAATCCCCGTGCTTTAGCGCGGGGAGGATGTCAACATCGACAGATGTTCGAGCTGCTGCCCGGGAGGGGCGTCGTCCTGCCGCGCCAGGTGGGGGTCCTGAGGTTCGGCATGACCGAGCGGGCCGCCCAGTGGACCGTCGCGAGCCTGGCCGATGTGCGGAAGTCGTGGGTCTGCCAGGCGGGCTGGGCCTTCACCGCCGTGTACGACGGTGTGGACCTGCTCGTCTACGGTGACTGTGCCGACCGTGAGGGCCGCTCCGAACGGGACAGGCCCGGCCTCGCCGCGGTCGTTCTCGATCGCTGCCGGTACACCCTCACCGGTCCCTCGGCCGTGCCCGTGGTTCTGGACGGCATCGACGTCTTCGGGTATCCGGCCGCCGAGGTGCTGGACGTGCTCGTACCCGCCGACCACCCCGGGCTGAGGCTCCCCGCCGGCTCCCTGAGCACCTATCTGTCGCAGGTCTCGGTCTCCTGCCCGCCGTTCGACGCCCCGGCACAGACCGGGACGTGACCGGGTGGCCCCGGATACGCTCCCGGGCATCGGCCACGGCCGGATTGCCAGGCCGGTGCCGCTGTCGAGCAGGCGACCCGGTGCCCCGGTGTCCCGCGGGAGACGACGGCATCCGGGCGGCACGATGACACCAGGCGGACCCGCCCCCGCTCCCGGGGCCCTGCGGTACCACCGGCCCCGCCGCGAGTCGGACCCGGCGGCCCTCAGGCGGGGGTGTCGGGGGTGGTGCCGTGAACGTGCTCCAGGCCGAGACGGGTCGGCTGGTGATGGACCGGACCCATCCTCGCCGCCGACCGGCCTTCGGCAGCGAGAACGTCGGCATGTCGGCCCCAGGACAGCGGCCTCAGCGCCGTCGGCGGCGTCAGCCGTCCGGGTGCGTGCCGGACCCGTGTCCGCCGTCATCCGGCCGCGTCCGGCAGCTGCGCCGGGCAGGTCCCGCCCGGGGTGGTGAGCAGCTCGTAGTGCCACACCTCGTTGGAGTACACCTGGCACAGCCCGTACCGGGGGCCGTACTGCGCCATCCAGTACGCCGCGTCCGTCGGGCCGACGTCCACCGCCTTGCCCGACACGTGCGTGGAGGCGTCCGGCGTGTTGACGAACCGTCGGGCCCGCTCCAGAGTCCCGTGCTCGACCACCGCGCGGTCGAGCAGCCCCTGCTGGTAGTCCCGGCTGCGCCAGCCGGAGGTGACGGTGATCTCGATGTGCCTGGCGCGGGCGTCGACGGTGGCCTGCTGCAGGGCCGCCAGCAGCGGGCCGTCGAGCTTACGGACGGCCGGGGCCTCGGTGTCGAAGGGGCTCAGCCTGGTCCCCTCGGGGATCACCCCGTCCTCCGCCCCCGGCGACGCGCCGCTGATCATCGCCGTGATCCCGCGCAGGCCAGCCGTCCCCGAGTCGGCCGCCCAGACCCCCGCCGAGGCCAGCGCCACGACCGCGACGGCGCCCGCGACCAGCCGACCGCGGCGCCGCCGCGGGCCGACCGCCAGCCCTTGCGTGCACTCCGTCTGCTCCCTGAGCTCCGCGTCCATCCCAGCCTCCCGGTGTCGTCGGTACGTTGCCCGGGAGCCATTCGACGGGAGGCGATGTTGCGGGGGTGTTCGCGCGGGCCGATACGTTTTCGATACGCCCGATGGGGTCCAATGGGGGACGAACGACCGCCGTCGGCGGTCGTCGGCGGACACAGACGGGAGAGCGGCACGTGCGGGTCCTGGTGGTGGAGGACGAGATCTACCTCGCCGAGGCGGTCCAGGCCGGACTGCGGCTGGAGGCGATCGCCGCCGACGTGGCGGGCGACGGCGACGCCGCGCTCGAACGGCTCGCCGTCCACGCGTACGACGTCGTCGTCCTCGACCGGGACATCCCCGGCACGCACGGAGACCAGGTCTGCCGCATCATCGTCGAGCGCGGCCTCGGCTGCCGGGTCCTGATGCTCACCGCCGCCGCCCGTCTGGGCGACAAGGTCGACGGTTTCGAGCTCGGTGCCGACGACTACCTGACCAAGCCCTTCGACCTCGCCGAACTCGTCGTCCGGCTCCGCGCCCTGGCACGCCGCCCGGGCCGCTCCGCCCCGCCGGTCCTGGAGCAGGCCGGCCTGCGGCTGGACCCGTTCCGCCGCGAGGTCTACCGCGACGGGCGCTATGTGGCGCTCCCCCGCAAGCAGTTCGCCGTCCTGGAGGTCCTGATGGCCGCCCGGGGCGGTGTCATCAGCGCCGAGGAGCTTCTGGAGCGGGCCTGGGACGAGAACGCCGACCCCTTCACCAACGCCGTCCGGATCACCATCTCCAGCCTGCGCAAACGCCTCGGCCACCCCTGGGTCATCCACACCGTCCCCGGCGTCGGCTACCGCTTCGGCGAGCCGGCCCCCGAAGAGGAGGGCACCCGGTGAACCCGCCCGCCGGCGTCAGGCCCCGGCCACGGCGCCTGACGGCCCGGATGCGCCTGACGCTCAGCTACACGCTCTTCACGCTGGCGGCCGGGGTGCTGTCGCTGGCCGTGATCTACGTCGCCATGAAGTACGTCCCCAACTACCCGCTGACCTCCTCCAACCCGCGCTACCGCTCGGACGCGCCGTCGCGCCAGGAGATCCTCGACTCCCTCCTCCGGGCGGGTGGTTTCGCCCTGGCCCTGATGACGGCCGTCGGCATCACCGGCGGCTGGTTCATCGCCGGGCGCGTCCTGCGGCCGCTCCAGGACCTCACCGGTGCCGCGCGGCGGGCCGCCGACGGGGCACTGGAGCACCGGGTCGCCCTGAGCGGGCCCCGGGACGAGTTCACCGAGCTCTCCGACGCCTTCGACGACATGCTGGAACGCCTCCAGCGCTCCTTCGAGGCGCAGCAGCGGTTCGCCGCCAACGCCTCCCACGAACTGCGCACCCCGCTGGCCATCACCCGCACCATGCTCCAGGTCGCCGCCGCCGATCCGGCCGGCCAGGACTGGGGCCGCCTGGTCACCCGCCTCCAGGACACCAACCAACGCGGCATCGAGATCAGCGAGGCCCTGCTCCAACTCGCCGCCCTCGACCAGAGCCCGCCCGAACTCGCCCCGACCGACCTGGCCACCGCCACCCGGGAGGCCCTGGCCACCGTCCAGGACGAGGCCCGCACCCACGGCACCACCGTCACCGCCTCGCTCGACCCCGCACCCACCACCGGCAATCCGGTCCTCCTCCGTCAGGCCGCGCTCAACCTCCTCCACAACGCCCTCCGCCACAACCACCCCACCGGCGGCACCGTCACCGTCACCACCGGCCCCCACCGCCACCGCCCCGACCGCGTCCGGCTCACCGTCACCAACACCGGCCCCCCGCTCGCCCCCCAGACGGTCGCCACCCTCACCGAGCCCTTCCTCCGCGCCCGTGGCCGCACCGCCACCACCGACCCCACCCGGCGCGGCCACGGTCTCGGCCTCACCATCGTCACCGCCGTCGCCACCGCCCACCACGGCGAACTCCAGCTCTCCCCCGGCCCGGACGGCGGCCTCACCGTGACCCTCGACCTCCCCGGAGGCCGGAGCGTGACACCACAGACCCGCGCCCGGTGAGGTGATCCGACACCGTGTGCTCTCAGCCGGGCGTTTCGACGAAGCCGGCCCCGGCGTAGGCGCGGTGGTGGTCGACGGGCAGGACGCGACCGTCCGCCATGGGCGCGCCGGTGCCGCGGGCGAGGGCGTCGGGGGTCGGGCCCGTCAACGGTGCCCCAGGACGTTGACCACACGTCCGCTGGGGTCACGTACGAAGAACCGCCGCACTCCCCATTCCTCGTCCTGCAAGGGGTGGACGATCTCCGCACCGCTCGCGCGCATGACCGCGTACGCCGCGTCCACGTCGTCCACCTCGACGCTCATGTCGGGGGCGACGGGCGCCGTCCTGTCCTCGGTCATGACACTGATCTGCGCCGCCGGGCTGGACGGGGAGGCGAGCGTCATGATCCACCCGTGGTTCATGACCTCCTCGAAGCCCAGCAGCCCGTAGAACTCCCGGCTCTCCTGCACGGCTCCGGACCGGATGTTGGGCACGACCCGGCGAACGGCCATCGACGACTCCCCACGAGAACGAACCTGTCTCCACCACTCCAGAAGTACTACGGCTCGTCCGCCACCGCACGCGCTTTCGACGCACGGCCGTGCCCGGGACGTCCGGCGCCCGGCCGGAGGACGGCCGTTCGGGCCGCCGGGATCCCCCCACGATCTTCTCGTGGGTGTCGTCGGCGACACCCTGGCGGGCCCACGACCAGTGCTTGGAGGCCTCCTTCGAGCGGAAGATCGCGTCGGCCTGGTGCTGCCCGGTCCACTCCCTGAGAGCGGCATCGAGTTCGGCCAGGGGTACTCGGCGTGCCAGGGGTGCCCGAGGTGCCGGCAGGACCGCCGGTCCGGCGGCCGGCGCCGCGCTGCGGATTCGGCTGTCGGGGTTCCCGATCGGGTGATCCGTCCTCAGGAGTCGCCCCGGAGCGTCTCCCCGGCTGTCAGGATCAGCCGGCTCCCACACCTGCAAGCGCGTGACGACCTCGGCCTGGCCGACCTTCACAAGGGGGCCCCGGGTCGTGCCTGCCCCATGGCTCACCCACGTGTGTTCGGCACCGTCACAGACAACGGACGTGCCGATGGCGACCCTCCCCTACACCGAGCTGTTGACGACGGCGTAGGACCCGCAGGCTCCTGTGGGACGACCCGTACACCCTCAGGGTCGGGCTGGTGGACGCCGTCATCTACGGCGTCATGTTCGCCGTCGTCGGCGGGCCCATCGGCGCCAGGACGGCCTGGTTCGAGGCTCCCGAAACCATCGAATCGGCCCCCGGCCCCAGTGAGCTGCTGGCCCGCAACCGCAAGGCCGTACTTCTGCAATGGCTGCTGTTCGCCCCCTGTTCGGGGTCGCGGTCGCGGGCTGGCCCGCCGTCGAACTGCTCTGCGGGTACCTGTGGGGCGTCCGGCTCGGATGGACCATTCCGGGCGGGCTCCGGTTCGGGCTCCTGATCGCCTTCGGGGCCGGGCTCGGCACCGGGCTGAGCCTGACCGCCTGGGGTCAGTGGATGGTCTTCGCGCGCCTCTGGCTGCCGCTGACCGGGCGGGTGCCCCGCACAGCTATGGCGTTCCTCGAGGACGCACACCAGCGGGGAGTGCTGCGCAAGGCCGGCGCGGTCTGCCAGTTCCGCCACACCCGCCTCCAGCAGCACTTCGCCCGACCGGCGGTGCGGCCCCGCCGCGGGGAGCAGCCCTCGCGGCGGTGACCGGGCACCTCGTGGCGGCGGCCCGGGCCGGTGACCACGAGGCTCGGACGGCGGCAAAGGGCCGTTCCAGGCGGGGGATGTGGTCCTGCGCCGAACCCGTCCCGGAACGTCACGGGGCCCACCAAGGGGACCCTCCGGCAGGCAGCGTGCCGGCGCGGGGCACCGGACAGCGGCCTGACGGCCCGGGCGAGGTGACCGGGCGCTCCCCCGACACCTCCCGAGCGGCAATCGCCGAGGACGCCCGCTCACCACTGCCTGCGACAGCCCAGTCTACGGCCCAAGAGGTACCCGGGGATCATGGTGACGATCCGTCATGTTCGCCGGACACGCCCGCCCGGAAGCGCCTAGGGTGGCGGGGCCGACCGCCCATCCCGCCCGAGGAGCCACCGTGTCCACTCCTCCGCACGAAGCGTTCACCTGGCGCCACCTGCCGCCCTTCTTCCAGGACGCCGACGCCGAGTCGATCCGGTCAAAGCGGCGCTACCTGGGACAGCTCCGGTTCAACCTCCTGATCCTCTTCCTCGCGGCGACCGTCGGCGCGGCCACCTTCCGACCCTCCGGCAGCACAGTCGACTGGGCGGGGTTCGCCGCCGCACTCGCCTTCGTCGCCTCCCTGTTGCTCCGGCTCTACATAGTCGAGCAGCGCGACGAACGCCGCTGGTACGAAAGCCGGGCCGCCGCCGAGTCGTGCAAGACGCTGGCCTGGCGCTATGCGGTGTGCGGGGATCCCTTCCCCGAAACGATGCCGGCCGACGAGGCCAGGCAGCTGTTCGTCGCCCGCCTCCGCGAGATCAGCCTCGGCCTGGAGATCGTCGACGTGTCGGCCGGCCTCGACATCAACGAGGCGATGGAGCGGTGCCGGTCGGGCAGCAGGAGCGAGCGGATCCGAACCTACCGGGACCAACGCCTCGCGGAACAGGTCGCCTGGTACGCGCGCATGGCCAAGCTCCGGGACCGGCAGTCGCGCGTCTGGCGACGGCTCGCGCTGCTCGGGGAGATGGTCGGCATCGTGGCGGGCGTGCTGAAGGCGTACCGGGTGTTCTCCATCGACCTGCTCGGCGTGATCAGCGCCGGTGTCGCGGGGCTCACCGCCTGGGCCCAGGCCCAGCGGCTCGAGACCGAGGCCTCCGCCTACAGCCTGACCGCGCGGGAGATCCGGCACATCCTCTCCGTCACGGACATCGGGGCGGACGCGGAGGCGTGGGGGACCTTCGTCGACCAGGCCGAGGCGGCGATATCGCGCGAGCACACCATGTGGGCGTCCGGGCGGACCGGACGGGTTGGGTCGAGCGACTGAGAGACACGCCGTGAGCCGGTCGAGCAGACGGATGACACGGGCGGGTCGGTAGTAGCCCTGTGGACGAGGCGCGGGATGGGACCGGGCACCTACGGCCGGGGCGTGGTACGGGGTGCGGGGGCGGCAAGGGACGGGGATGACAGATGGCGGGCCGGCACGCAGCGGCGGGGCAGGGCTGCAGAGGTGTGGCGGGCGGGACGGCCCCTCACTGGAGCGGCACGCGGCGCTTCCGGGCCACTCCGGGGGGCAGATCCGGCCGCCCATGACCGCGTCGGCCGGGTGGTGGATGATCGGGGCGTGCTGGTGCGTACCGAGTTGCTGCCGCTGGATCCGTCGGGGAACGTGCTGACCTGCGGGCCTGTCCATCCCGCCGCTGCGGCCGCGGCCCAGAATCGGAGGCCGTCGTTGGGGTTCAGAGGGCTGAGGAGGTCGAGAACGTGGTCGATCGTGGCCATGTCCAGCGACAGCCGTTGCATGGCGACGGCGCGCAGAGCGCCGTCGGCGAGCATCGGGGTGCCGGAGTCGAGGCACCAGCGCAGGGAATCGGCCGTGTCTTCGGGAGTGTTCAGCCGGACGATGGCGTCGCCGAGCGCGACGTACACCATGGTGGCCTCGAAGGGGCGCCGGGCGAGGTCACGGAGGAAGCCGAGAGCGGGTCGGTGACCACATGCCCCGAGAGCCATGACCATCTGGTACTGGGTCTCCCAGGTGCGGGCGTCGCGAACTTCCCGCTGAAGGGCGTCCAGCAGCGCGGAGCCTGCGGCGGGGTCGGCGAGCCGGCGCAGGCGCGATGCGGCGGAACGCCGCTTGGGCGAAAGCCGGTGACCGAGCTGCGCTACGGCCTCATCCAACGTCAGTGCCATCTCGGTCCCCATCCGGTGGTTTCGTCGTGGAAACAACGTAGGTCATCGCACTGACAGGGCGGTTCGCGCCGTCGAGCCTCGCCTGCCCTGGTCGGCCCGCACGCGTCGCCACGTGCCGCCGGACGCCCTGCCACTGATCAAGATCGAGTGACGGCGACTGCCGCCAAAGATCATTCGACGCGGAACGGGGCGGTGCCCGGCTGACCCGTCTCATCAAAGTCTGACTGATGTCACCGGCCTTCGACCGGCTCGGTGAGGTCGCGCACCTGGCCCGCTCACGCCCTGAGAATCCCTGCTCGCCGCATCTGCAGTTCGGAGCGGACGAGTTCGAGGATGCGCCCCGACCAGTTGCGGCCCCGGCCGGCGTTGTCGCCCCAGAAGGTCGAGTTCATGTCGTCGTAGATCAGGGTGGCGTCGTCCGTCGCAAGCAGGACCTCGGCCAGCTCGGGGTGTTGGTCGTACTTGGCGCGCAGCAGGCGCGTCATGACTGCGGTTCGGGAGTGTTCCCAGCCCTCGCGGCGAGGGGCCTCCGCCGCGAGCGTGCGCGCTGCGGCGGCGGTTTCCGCTGCCGCGATCACGTGCCGGGTCTCGGGCTCGGCGACCGACAGGGCCCAGTAGGCGTGGGCGACGGAGGGGTAGTCGGTGTCCGCGACCGTGGTCGGGGCGGGGTAGTCGTGGCGCAGGCCGAGCTTGCCGGGATCGTCCACCGGCTTGATCGGGAACGAGTGGTAGAGCTGGACGGCCGGGGCGTGCGGTGTCGCCGGTCCGTCCGCGGGGACGCGGGTGGCCCTCACAGCCCTCCAACGTGCCCGCTCCTCGAAGTACGCGAGGGCGCCGTCGTAGTCCTCCTGCGTGACCGTTCCGTCGAACGACAGGTAAGTCCGGCCGCCGGGCCCTGCCACCAGGACCCGCAGCGGCCGGTCCTTGCTGTCCATGTCGCCCAGCGCGTAGCGGCGCTGCGAATCCGGGACGGCCAAGAACGCGGCGCGGGCCGCGGCCCCGTTCTCCTCGGTCCGGTCGGCGAGGAAGACGTCGACGGCGGCCAGACAGCGGCCGGTCGAGTCGGGCCGCCCGTTCAGCCGGTCGATGGTGTCGCGGACTTCGGCGACCAACAGCTCGGGCGTGAGCCAGCTCTCCGGCTCGCTGAACTTCCAGTCCGCCAGCTCGTGGGCGGAGGCCTCGCCGCCCTCCGGAAGGCTGGTGGCCACCCAGCCGGTGCGCAGCTTCTCCTCGAACTCCTCGACGGTGACCAGGCCCCAGCAGTCGATGAGCCCGTCGGCGTAGATGAAGAGGTCGGTGAGGAAGTAGTGGCCGCCGTTGCGGATGAAGGCGTGCCGCCAGGTTCCGGGCATGCGGACGCCGTCCGCTGTGCGATGCGTGATCCGGTTGCCGATCATCCTGGGATTGTGCCGCAGCGATCATCGCGCCGACCGTGATCTTCCTCCGGGGCAGCTCCAGGCACCCCAAGGTCCCAGACATCGTCCGGCGCTGAACCTGGTGGTCAGACTTCGATGAGACAAATGCCGATCGGTCAAACTCCGCCGAGACTCGCCGAACTTCAGTGAGACGGGTCACCCGGCGGCGGAGGCCGCCCTGTGCCGGCGCTACCCCAGCCCGCGCGGCGCAGCGCCGTCACCAGGGGAAACGGCCTGATCCTGCCCTGGCCGTCCCGCCTCGAACGATCTTGACTGTAGGTCACCGTCCGAGGTGGCCGGCCGATCATCCGGCCGTGCGATCAGGCCGAGGCCCCGCACGCGCTGCCGTTCCACGCCCTGAGGCTGGGCGTCGACGCGCTGCGTGCCCTCTGCGGGCTCAACCTCCACGGTCCGCCGGAACCTACCGACGTCGACGCCGCTGTCATCGAGCTTCACGGCTTCCTGGTTCGCGGCTCAACCGCCTCCTGAGCGCCTGCTCACCGGCTCGGCCCGGTCGCGGAACAGCGGCACGGGCCAAGCCGCAGGGCCTGCGGCCTCCAAAGCGGAACAGGACCAGCAACGGCCGGTAGCACCGAACCCTCCCCACCCCCGGTTGGCATCGACGGCCACGCCAAGGAGCGGCCACACCCGGGAGCGACGACGGGCAGCAGACACACGGACACCCGGCGGGCCGGGCGCGGTCCAGGGCCATGAGGCGGGACGGGCAAGCCGGAGCGGACCGCGCCGGACCCGGCGGACAACACCCCCGCCGCACGAACCAGGGCAGCGGCGAAGGGCGTGGCCGGACGGCACCGTCACCGGAGATGCCCGGCCCTGGGTACCGTCATGCCGAAGATCCCGCCCACCCCGCCGGAGCACCGGTACCGGCCACCGGGAACGAGCCCTCGGCCGGAGGCCGGACAGACCGCAGAGCCGACGGGCCGACGGCGGGGAGTGGCCTCGCCCGCAGCAGCGGGCGGACCCGGGGTCAGCGGGCGGGCGCCCGATCGCGTCGGGGGTCTGTCGGCGGATTCGGCCGCGCCGGGGCCGGTTCGTGGCCGATGATGTGATCTGTTCGCCGGCCGGGTCACCCGGCCGGACCAGAGGGAGGGGGCCGCGTGTGGAGATAACCAGCGGCACCGGTCTGCACGGCCGTCCCTGGCCCGAGCTGACACCCGACCGGCGCCCGGTCCTGGTCGTCCCCGCCTTCCCCGGCCGCCTCATGATCCTCGACGACGGCTGGAGCCACCACGCCACCGACCCGCGGCCCGCCTGGTCCGCCGTCCTCGACGGCCACCGGCTGACCCTTCTGCGGCCCGGCGGCCAGACCTGGTACGACGACGAGATCACCACCACGCACGAATGGCGGCGCGCCGTCCGCGCACACACCACCCTCCTCCTGATCACCGGCCCCTTCACCAGCCCCCACGACCTCCGAACCGCCGCCACGTCCGGCCGACTACTCCTCCTCACCACACCGATCCACCTCACCCACGACCCCTGACCTGAGCGGCGGCGCCCGGGCTTCGACGGCATAGTGGACAGAGTCCCGGCCGAAGGCGTCCCTCCACGAGCGGGCCGCCTCAAGCCGTCCCGGTGGCTCCGCCGACGGCGTCACGGCCATGGGCTCCCGCCCTGGGACCTGCCGGCGTGAGCGGGCTCGATCCGATCCTCGTACCTCGGAGGTCTGATGCGTGCAGGCGTCGTGGTCGCCGCGCACCCCGGCGTGGAGGATCTCGCCGTGCAGGCCGAGGAGTCGGGCTTGCACAGCTTCTGGGTCAATGACTCCCCCATGGTCCACGGTGACCCGTTCGTCGCCTTGGGTCTGTGTGCGAAGGCCACCCGTCGCATCCGGCTCGGTATCGGCGTGACCTCACCGGCGTTGCGCTCGGCCCCGGCCGCGGCGAGCGGGTTCGCCAGCCTCAATGCCCTGGCGCCGGGGCGGATCATCTGCGGGGTCGGCACCGGGAACACCGCCCGGCGCACTCTGGGCATGCCGCCGACCACGGCGGCCGCGCTGGAGAGCTTCACCGCGGCCCTGCAGGATCTCTGTGCCGGACGCCCGACCGGGTATCGCGAAGGTGACCGGGTCCGCGACATCCGCTTCCTGCACGCCGGGGCGCAGGTGAACACCACCGATCCGATCGAGTTCGTCGTGGCCGCGCTCGGCCCGAAGGCCGCCGCCGTCGCCGGTCGCCGCGGCACCGGCCTCATCTCCTTCGGCCTGCTCGACCCCACCGCCTGGCACGCGCTGCACGACGCCCGCCGCCAAGCCGCCCGCGGTACGGTCCCCGGCCCCGGCTCCGACGGGGACTCCTACGTGGTCACCGCGCTCCACCTGCTGCGCGACAACGAGGACGCCGACAGCGACGCGGCCCGGGACGCGACGGGCCACCTCGTCCTGTCGCTGCTGGACTTCGCCGCCGACACACCCGCCTTCGCCGGGCAACTCGGCCCCGACCTGCGCGAGGCGGTGCGACGGCTCCTCGACCGACGTGGCACCACCGCTACCGCGCCGGACCGGTACACCAAGCTCTACCCCAACTACCTCGGCCGCATCGCACCGCAGGACCGGGACCTGGTCCTGCCCTCGCTGATGAACAGCCTGGCCCTCGTCGGCACCCGCGACGACCTCCGCACCCGCATCTCGGCCCTGGAACAGGCAGGCGTCGACGAGCTCCTCATCCAACCGGTGATCGACCCGCCCACCGAGATGGCCCGACTCGCCGAACTCCTCACCTGAGCACCCGCTGGCGGAGGGACGGCTTCAGCCGGCCCCGTGGTATGACCTCCCGACCGCTCGGGGCGTGCGCTCGAAGCGCCTGCGCGACCTTTCAGCCACCCACACCAGCGGCGATCACGAGAACGGGTTCTCAGCGCAGCTGCTCGGCCAGTCCGACGATGATGCCCTCCGGGCCGCGCACGTAGCAGAGCAGATAGCTGTCCTCGAACCGGGCGATCTCGCCGACGAGTTCGGCGCCGTGAGGACGCAGGCGGGCAACGGTGTCCTTGATGTCGTCGACGGCGAACATGACGCGGTGCGTGCCCAGAACGTTGTGCGGCGGGTTGCGCGGCCCGGCGCTGATCACCGCGGGGCTGCGGTACTTCGCCAGCTCCAGCCGGCTGTGACCGTCCGGGGTCCGGAGCATCGCGATGTCGCAGCGGACGCCGTCGAGTCCGGTGCACTGGTCGGCGAAGAGGCCCTCGACCTCCCCCCTGCCCTCCAACTCCATACCGAGCTCCACGAAGAACGCGACGGCGGCGTCCAGGTCCTCGACGACGATGCCGACGTTGTCCATCCGCTGAATCGCCATGCTGGTCTCTCCTTCCTCGTGCGGCCGGTGGTGGCCGCGGATGCCCCTGGGACGGGGCGGTGGCTCGTTCTCGACATCCGCAGACCCCCGGACTCCCAAGGAGTCGGAGTCCTCCGAAGAAGTCCGGATCGCGCCTCAGCACCGCTGCTGAAACCCGCGAGCCGGGCGCATCACCGAGGCCCGGGCGAGCCGCAGGGCGACCGCACGCCCGATCCCGCGAGAGCCACCCGTCACCAGTGCGGTCCTGCCGTCCGGTTCCCCCACGATCGCCTCCCCTGTGGCCCCGACCGAATCCGGGACCGACCTCCAGCGGATCCGAAGTTCCGCCCCGCCCGCGGGACGAGGATGTCCAGGGTCAGTTCGTGACGACCAACCGGAACACCCTCCTGGCCGCACTGTACGTGAGATCGACGCCGGCATCGGCGGAACGCGACGGCCGGGCCGCCCGCCTCCGCCCGGCTGCTTCGAACTCGTCCGCCTGCCGGTGGCGCGGGCACTTCTCGGCCGCCACTCCGAGGCCCGCCGGCCGCGCCGCGCACGCAGGCGCCTGTGCGGCATGTTCCCGTACCCGCGCGCCTGCGGGCCCGGGTCACCTCGCGGTGGCCCGGGCCCGGGTGCTGCGTCAGGTGCCGGCCGGCTCAGCCCTCCCAGGGGCCGTCGGAGCCCTCCCCGTGCTGCGGGTCGCAGTCGATCAGGATCTCCAGGCAGTGCTCCTGCTCCACGTTCTGGGCGTGGTCGTCCGAGCGGTACCCGACCTCGTGGCGGCCGTCGCCGCTCACCGTGAACGGCCCGGTGTAGCGGGTCCATTCGCCGCCGTCGACCCGGTAGTCGGTCATCGCGGCACCGCTGATGTCGTCGGTGGCGTCGGGGGTGACCAACCCGTCGAACAGTCACCCCGTCGGAGGCGCAGCACTGGAGGCACACCGCCGAAGGCACGCCGCCGGAGCAGCGCCGATGCCAGGAGGACGGACCTGAGCGACGGCGGCACACGGTCTCAGGCGCGCACGAGGTCCCACACCTGGTTGGCGGCACCCGTGTTCGGCGCCTGGACCACCGCCGAGCCGGCCCCGCCGGAAGCGGTCAGGGCCATCCCGGAGTGGGCCAGGGTGATGCTGAATCCCCTGCCGTGATCACCCCGGATGCGGAAGGCCTCGTTGAGCCGGACCATGTCCCCCACACCGGCCGGGTCGGCCGTGTTCGCGGTGCACGAGTACTGGATGAGACCGGTGGTCGCCGTGCTCGCACCCGGCACGTCCAGGCACTTCCCGCTGTGCCGAGGGCGAAGGTTCCATCCGCCCAGGGTGGCCTTCAGGACGAAGACCTGGTTGGCGTTTCCCGTGTTCGTCCAGGTGGTCGGGGCGGCCCAGTCGTCCGTCGAGGATCCGGGGATGTCGAGGTACAGGCCGGTGGCGCGGTTCACCAGGTGGTAGCTCTGGTTCATCTCGGGGTCCCCACCCGACCACGGCACCGGCAGGTGGTAGCCACCGCCCCACTCGTAGTCCGCGTAGTACTGGACCCTCAGCCACGGCGCGTACTCCGACTCCTCCGAGTGGCAGTCGTCGGCGGAGGAACAGATCTCATCGTCCCTCCGGGCGTAGATGTCCAGGGCGTCCCGCTTGCTCCGGTAGGCGGCGTCGTCCAGGTTCTCCGGGCTGGTCCTGGCCAGGTAGTCGCGGTAGAAGGTGACCCTTGGCCACGTCCCGCCGCGCCGGTGCAGCGCACCGGCCAGCAGCCGCGCGGCCGCGACGTGGTCGGAGTGGAACTTCCCGTCCCAGTCGGCCGTGTGCTGGTCCGCGGACGGGTCCACCGTGTTGATCACGGTCGGCTGGTAGTCGTCGATGACGCCCTGGACGAAGGCGAGCACCTGCTCACGCGACAGCCGTTGCTGGACGGGGGCGTCGTCCCCCGGTAGGGGCCAGGCCTCCAGGTTGTCCGCGTACAGCGCCCACAGCTGCCCCCTGCGCATCGTGCCGGCGCTGTTGGAAGCGCTCGCATCGGGCACCCGGAGCTCGACCGTCGACACCCGCCCGCCCAGGCTCCACAACGCCGCCTGCACCCCGGCCTGCGCGTACCCGCCGTGCCCCCACGACCCGACGATCCCCGCCGCACCCTGGTAGGCCTCCCGCACGCCGCGCTCACGGTTCTCCATGTACGCGAACTTGGCGTCGTCCGTCGGGTGAAGGCCCCAGCGATCGTAGTAGGAACCCACCAGGAACACCGTCCGCACACAGACGTCCGGGTTGCGGAGGTCATTGATCAGATCCGGCGCCAGGAACAGCAGGTCGTCGTCGTGATGGGCGACGACGTTCAACACCCGGCCCGCCTGACACCCACCGGCCGCCGCCGCGCCCGTCGGTGACACACCACCGAGCCCCGCCACCACCAGAACGCCGGACAACACGGTTGAAACACGCTGCGCGAAACGCACTCGTCCCCCCAAAGGTCACAGATCCCACTCAGCGAACGACTCGCCGAGCGGACAGTCTTTCGCAGCGGTCGGGGCCCGACCCTCGTGGGGCCGATGGCGGACCCACCACACCCGCCCCGGGCCGGTCGCGGGCGGCCGCGCGGTGCGAACCGCGGCCGCGGGAGCGGGCACGGCGGCTCGGTGAGCGTGTGAACCGACTCTGTCAGGGGCGCCGGCCGCCCCGCCGCATTAGTCGGGCGCCTGGCCGCCGGCCCTCGAGGACGGGCCGGCGGCGATCGGCGTCTTATGGGCGGGAAGCGTCAGGAGGTGGGCATGAGGACGGTGTCGACGATGTGGACGGTGGCGTTGGCGGTCTGGACGTTGCCGCACAGGACCTTGGAGTCGGCGTTGACGGTGAAGTCCTCGCCCGAGCCGGTCACGGTGAGGGTGCTGCCTTCGAGGGTCCTGTGGCCGCCGGGCAGGGCGGTCGGCGCGAGGCGGTTCGGGGTGACGTGGTACGTGAGGATCTTGGTGAGCTTGTCCTTGTCGGCGAGGACCGCGTCCAGGGTGGCCTTCGGGATCTTGGCGAAGGCATCGTTGGTCGGCGCGAACACGGTGATGTTCTGCGCGGAGTTCAGCGTGTCGACCAGGCCCGCCTGCTTCACCGCGGTCACCAGCGTCGACAACAGCGGGTTGTTCGACGCGGCCGTGGCCACCGGGTCCTTCGCCATGCCGGTGAACGAACCCGCGCCGTCCTTCGGCACCGCCGCGCACGCCGCGCCGAACGGCTCGTCCGCCACCTGCTCGACGGGAGCGGTCGCGGACGCGGCCTGCGAGACGGCGGCGGTGGCGGAGGCCTTGTCCATGGCCGAACCGCCGCCGCCGCTGGTGCAGGCGCTCAGGCCGAGCACGAGCGCGCCGGCCACCAGGGCGGCGGCGGCAGAGGAACGACGGATGCTGGTCAGCGACATGTGATGTCTCCTGGGATGACTCGGTGGGTGAACGGCAGTGTGTGATCATCCGGGCGGCGTTGACCGCTGCCCGAAGCCTTGAGGGGTGTGGTGCCCGCCGGGTGCGGGACGGTCAGGTGACGGTGACGACGGTGCTGTGCCAGCCGGTGGCACCGGCCGGGAAGGGCGCGGCCCGCTGCTCGCTCTGAACGGCGCCCGACGCGTCGGTGGCACGGACCTCGACGCGGTGGGTTCCGGGCCTCGCGCCGCTCCAGGTGTGGGCCCACTGGCGCCACAGGTCGGGCCCGCCATCGGCCGCCAGTCGTGTCGTCTGCCAGGGGCCGCCGTCGACGCGTACCTCGACGGCGGCGATGCCCCGGTGGGTCGCCCAGGCGGTTCCCGCGAGCGTGACGTCCCCGGCCGGGACCCTGGCGAAGGGGGCCGGGACCTCGATGCGCGAAGCGGTGCGCACCTCGCCGCGCCTGTCCCAGCTGCGGCGCACCCAGTACGGGTCGTACGCGGCGAAGGTGGTGACGTCCAGGTCCACCAGCCACTTGGTGGCCGAGGTGTACCCGTAGAAGCCCGGGACGACCGTGCGGCACGGGAAGCCGTGGGCCACGGGCAGCGCCTCGCCGTTCATCGCGACCGCCAGCAGCGCCGGGCGGCCGTCGAGGACCGACTCCATCGGCGTGCCGATGGTCATGCCGTCCTGGGAACGGCCCACCAACTGGTCCGCGCCCGGCCTGACGCCCGCGCGGCGCAGCAGGGCGGGCAGCGAGGCGCCCAGCCAGCGCGTGGTGCCGACGTAGGGTCCGCCGACCTCGTTGGAGACGCAGGACAGGGTGTGGTCGAGCTCCTCCAGCGGCAGGCGCAGCAGGTCGTCGAAGGTGAGCAGGAGGGGGTGGTCGACCATGCCCCGGATGCGCAGCGACCAGTGGCGGGGGTCGATCCGGGGCAGGGTGAGGGCGGTGTCGACCCGGTAGAAGTCGGCGTTCGGGGTGACGAACGGGGGCAGGCCGGGCACGGCGGGGTGGAGCCCGGCGGGCAGCGGCGGCAGTGGGTCGGCGGCCGGCGGGATGCGCACGGCCGCCCTGACAGCGCCGATGTCGTAGCGCCGGTCGGAGACGGCACGCCCGCCGAACCCGGCGGCGGCGCCGAACGCCACCGCACCGCCCGTCGCGGCCAGGACCGTTCGGCGGCTGGTGACTCCTGTGGGAGGTCCGGGATCGGGCCGGGCGGGGGCGGGTTCCGGGGCCTCGCCGGCCCAGGGCGTGGTGGCCGGGGGCGAGGTGGCCGGCGGCGCGAGGGCCGAAGGGCGGGTGGCCGTGCCCGGGAGGCGGGCCAGGACGAACACCGCACCGGCTCCGACGATCCCGGCCGCGACCGCCGGTGCGGCGCCGACGGGTTCGCCGCCGGGCCGCGAGAGGGCCGCCCAGACGCCGACGGCGCCGAAGAGCGCGAACACCGCGGCGCCGAGTACGGGGCGCCGGGAGGCGAGCAGTCCGGTGAGGACCGCGAGTAGCGCCATCGTCAGGTAGATCCCGGCGAGCAGCACCGGCTTGTCGTTGGTGCCGAACGTGCGGACCGCACACTCCTTGAGCGGAGTGGGCGTCAGATCGATCGCCGCCGAGCCCACCGCGTACACCGGTGCGGTGTCGGGCCCGGTGAAAGCGGCGGCCAGCTCGCCTGCGCCGACCGCGACCGCCGCGCCGGCCAGCCCGGTCACGGCCCGCGCGATCCGGCCGCGCAGGGGGCCTCGGGGGGTGGGTGTCTTCCTGCTCACGTCGGCCATTCGGGGCGCGGTGGCGGCCGGATGGGTGGCATCGTCGGATTCACCCCGGAGGGTGAACACCACGGCGGCTCGCGGCAGAAGAGGACGCGGCTGGTGGCGGTGCGCAGGCACGGCCGCGTGCTCGGTCGGCCGAGGTGGCCCGGCCCGACAGGGTCGACGCGGCCCGACAGGCCGGCGGTGCGCGGTGGGGTGCGGCACGGCGGTGGGGCGCGACACGGCGGTGTGGTGCAGTGCGGCGCGGCAGGCCAATCCGCGACCGTCCGGGCCCCGAAGAGAGGGTGAGAGTCATTCGTTGTCTCGGCCGGGTCCTTCCCGCCGACCGTGGGAGGGCCCCTTGATGTTGTTGCGTGCGCCATTGCCCCGGCCGTTCAGCCACGGCCCCTCGGGGGTGGCGTGGTGAGCGCCGTGATCCACCTATCGGGACCGGGGCGGCCCGGGCCCGATCTGAAGGAGCTCATCGGAAAGGTCGCCCTGGGCGACCAGAACGCCTTCGGCGGTCTGTACGACGCCGTGGCCGGCCCCGTGCTCGGGCTGGTGCGGCGGGTGCTGCGCGACCCCGCCCAGTCGGAGGAGGTCGCGCAGGAGGTCCTGCTGGAGGTGTGGCGCAAGGCCGGCCAGTACCGGTCCGAGCGCGGCGAGGTGATGGCGTGGGTCCTCACCATCGCCCACCGCCGCGCGGTGGACCGGGTCCGGGCCGCGCAAGCGGCCGCGGACCGGGAGCAGCGGATCGCCGCCGCCTCCCACGCGCCGGCCTACGACGAGGTCTCCGAGCAGGTCGAGGGACGCTTGGAACGCGAGCAGGTGAGGCGCTGCCTCAAGGGCCTCACCGAGCTGCAGCGCGAGTCGCTGACCCTGGCGTACTTCCGGGGCTGCACCTACCCGCAGGTCGCCGACCTGCTGGGCGTCCCGCTGGGGACCGTCAAGACACGGATGCGCGACGGGCTGATCCGGATGCGCGACTGCCTGGGGGTGGGCGCATGAGCGCCGCGGACCTGCACACGCTCACCGGCGCGTACGCCGCGCACGCCCTCGAACCCGACGAGCGCGCGGAGTTCGACCTGCACCTCGAACGCTGCGCGGCGTGTACGCAGGAGGTCGCCGAGTTCACCGCGACCCTGGCGCGGCTGGGGTCGGCCCAGGCCGTCCCCGTCGCGCCGGAGTTCAAGCAGCGAGTCATGGACGCCCTGGAGACGGTGCGGCAGGATCCTCCCGACACAGCCCCGCTGTCGCCGGGACCACGCACCGGGACCGCGCGTCGGGCACTGCCGCGGCTCGCGCTGGCGGCCTGCCTGGCGCTGGCCGTCGGCGCGGGCGGCCTGGCCCTCCAACAGCACCACCAGGCCGACCGAGCCCGCGCCGCGGCCACGGCCCTTCAACGGCAACAGGACCGGATCGCCGCTCTGCTCACCGCGCCGGACGCCCGCACCACCAGCGGCAAGGTCACCGGAAGCGGGGCGGCCACCGTGGTGTGGTCGCACAGCCAGGACAGGGCGGGATTCCTGGCCTCCGGAATGCCCCCACTGACCGAGGGCACCACCTACCAGCTGTGGTTCGACGACGGCGGAACGATGCGCCCTGCCGGACTGCTGCCCACGGCAAGCGGGGCGTTGATGCTGAGCGGGGCGCTGACCAGCGCGAGCGGAGTCGGCCTCACCGTCGAACCCGCCGGTGGATCACCACAGCCGACGGGAACGCCGCTGGTGCTCCTCGCGTTCGGCTGAGCCCCGACAGCCCCGCCATCGGTTGCCCCGACCACGAAGGTCGGGGCAACCGATGGCGGGGAGTCCTGCCCTGGATACGGATCACCCCGTGGGTGTCCGGGGCGAGGCCTGCGCGATCATTGAGCTCACCGTGGCGACGCGGTGAGCCAGGTCGCCGGCAGGGATGTCGATGAGCTCGTAGCCGAACGCGCGGTAGCTCTCTTCGTGGATCTTTTCGAAAGCCAGTGATTCCTGGTAACTGATCCGCCGGGCTGCGGTCGGCTCGCAGAACCCCAGATTGCGGACGAAGATCACTTGCCGCTCGTAGACCCCTTCCGAGGTGATCCGTTCGAGCTCCGCGGCCAGCGCCGGGGACACCGGCCACCCCAAGTAGGTGGTGAGCGCGTGGGTGCAGACAGGCGATCTGTCGAACACCTGAACGGAGCCGGTGGCCTCCAGCTGTCGCTGTCGCTGCAGCGCGACGATGTCGTCGATGAAGGACGCCCGTGTCCACGGCTGGTCCTCGCCCAGCGCCTGCGCTCGTGCGATGACCGCCGTTGCCGCCTCCTCGACAACCCCGTAGCCAAGCTCGTCCAGGCACCGCAAGAGCGAAGTCTTGCCCGCGCCCGGCGTGCCGGTGAGAACGTACCGCCGCATGATTCGAGAACCCTTTCCTACAGGTCGAGACCGGTCCATTGGTCGCCGCTCGGGCCTCCGGCGGAGGCAACGAGCCGGTGGAGCCCTGGAGATGGGGACGGGGGCACAGGCGGATCCTCGAACGGCTCATGTGCCGGAGACGCCTCTGATACCCGAGGCGTTGAGCGAGGCGACCACGGCCGGACTGCTCAACGTCCTTCTTGGTCCCAGTACATCCCGTCGACCGCGGTCCCGGCAACCACCGCTGAGTCACCGGGTGTTGGAGCGAACGGTTCAGGAGCCCTGCCACATCGACCCCAGGAGAACCGGCCGAGGAACAGGACGCCGTCCTCGGGGTCCTCGTGAGGCCGCCCGGCGCGGCAGGGAGCATCGGACTCCGGCCTGGTACGAGCACCGGGTCGCGCGTTGGAGCCGGTGGCCGAATGGGTGGCCCGGGGCGGAGAATGCGGGTGTGGTCTCACGGGTGGAACCGCCCCTGGTCGGCCGTACGGCGCTGGTCGATTCGCTGTGCCGTGCCGTGGACACGGCTGCGGGCGGGCGTGGGGCGCTGGTGCTGCTGGCCGGGGAGGCGGGGATCGGGAAGACCGCGCTGGCGGCCGAGGTCGTGCGCTACGCGGCCGACCTCGGGCTGGCGACCGCGTGGGGCAGCTGCGAGGCCGGTGACGCGACCCCGGGTCTGTGGCCGTGGCGCCGGATCCTGGGATCGGTGGCCGGTCCGGCGGGGCCGTTCGCGCCGCACGGGGCGTGGGAGGTGGCCGGCGTCGACGCGCAGGGGGCGCGGCTGGCGCTGTTCGAGCGGATCACCGAGGCGCTGCTGGGGCGAGGGGCACTGGTCGCCGTACTGGACGATCTGCAGTGGGCCGATCCCGCGTCGGTGCTCCTGCTGGACCACCTGGCTCGCAGGGCCCGGCACGAACCGCTACTGCTGCTGGGGACCTACCGCGATGTGGAGCTTGCCGACGACCACCGGCTGCGCGCTCTGTCGGGTGCCGACGTCGTCGCTCTCGGGGGCCTGGCGCCGGCCGATGTGGGTGTGTTGCTGGAGCGCATCGGCGGTGCGGTCGGCCAGGAGAGGGCCGAGTCCGTGCACCGGCGTACGGGCGGCAATCCGTTCTTCGTGCAGCAGATCGCGCGGCTCCGGGCGGCCGGCGGCGACAACGGGGCAGTGCCCGCCGCGGTCGGCCAGGTCGTGGCGCGGCGCCTGGCCCGACTGCCGGATACGACGGCGCGGCTGCTGGGCACCGCGGCGGTGATCGGGCGCAGCTTCGGAGTCGGTCTGCTGGCGTCGGTGGCACGCCTGCCCGATGTCCGGCTGCCCGACCTGCTCGCTCCCGCCGTCGAGGCCCGCATCGTGGCCCGTGATGAGGAAGGCCCCGGCTACAGCTTCGTTCATGACCTCTTCCGTGAGGAGCTGGCGGCGCAGCTCGCTCCGGTGGCCCGCGCCCGCACGCACCTGGCCGTCGCGCACGCGTTGGAGGGCAGCGAACGGGTCGCCGAGCTGGCTCGTCACTACGCGGATGCCCTCCCGGTGGGCCCCGTAGGGCCGGCGGTGGACTACGCCGTACGGGCGGCCCGGGCAGCGATGGACCAGCTCGCCTTCGAGGAGGCCGTCCGGCAGTGGCGCCGGGCCGTGCGGCTGAGCGGCGACGGCGAAGCGCGGACGGTGCGGATGCGCCTGGAGCTGGCCGAGGCGCAGCTGTGCGCCGGGATGCGCGAGGCCGCCGTGGAGGGGTTCGGTGCGGTGGCGCGGGCGTCCAACGATCCGGGGGTGGCCGCGGTTGCGGCACTGGGCCTGCACCGGGCCGGGATCAGGTCCGGGGATTCCCGGCGGCAGGTGGTCGCGTTGCTGGAGCGCGCCGAGGTGGCGCTGCGCGGCCGGGCGGCGGACGGTGGGCTGCGCGCGCAGGTGCTGGCCGCGGTGGCACGCGAGTCGGCCGACGGGCCGGAGCGGGATGTGGAGGGTGCGCGTGCCCGGGCGCGGGAGGCGGAGCGGACGGCGCGCGCGGCGGGTGACCGGCGTGCCCTGGCCACTGCCTTGTTCGCGCGCCACGATGTGGAGTGGGCTCCGGGCACGGCCGGGCGGCGGCTGACGATCGCGGAGGCGATGACGGCGGCGGCGGTCGCGGCCGGTGACACGGAGCTGGAGTTCGAGGGGCTGTTCTGCCGGTTCGTGGCGCTGGTGGAGCTGGCCGACCCACGGGCGGTCACGGCCCTGTACGAGGTCGCGCAGGCGGCCGAGCGTTCGCGGCTGCCCAGGGCGCGCTACCTGGTCCGCTCGCGGGAGGCGGCGATGGCACTGCTGCGGGGCCGCTTCGAGGAAGGCGGCCGGCTGTCCCGCGAGGCCGCCGAGCTGGCCGAGGCGATCGGTGAGCCGGACGGCATCGGGGTCGCCGCCACGCAGCGCATGACCGCCGCAGTGGCCCGCGGCGGTCCCGGTGGCGTGGTGGCGGTGCTGGAGGAGTTCGGCGACGCCGGGCTGCCACCGGAGCTCCTGCCGCACTGGCGCTGCTTCGCCGCACTGGCGGCCGGCGAGCCGGAGGCGGCGGCCGCCGTCCTGCGCGCCCTGCCGCCGGCCGACGACCTCGCGGGCTACCGCTGGCGGGCCCTGGCGGGCATGGCGTTCGAGGTGGAGATCGCCGCCGCGGCCGGAGTCGGCGAGGTGCTTCAGGACCGGTACCAGCGGCTGCTGCCGTACGAGCAGGAGATCGTCGTGGTGGGTGGAGCGGTCGCCGCCCTTGCTCCTGTGAGCCTGTATCTCGGCCTCGCCGCTCCGGACCCGCAGCGGGCCGCACTCCACCTGGAGACCGCGCTCGCGGCCGCCGAACGCGTCGGCGCGCTGCCCGACACCACCCGGGCCAGGTACGAACTCGGCCGCGTGCTGCTCGCCCGCGACCCCGGCAGCGACCGCGGACGGCGGCTGCTCGCCCTGGCGCTGGCCGCCGCCGAGGACCAGGGCCTGGCGTGGCTGCGCGACCGAGCCGCGGCCGCCCTCGCGCACATGGACACCAGGAGTGTCTTCCGCCGCGACGGCGAGGTGTGGACCCTCGGCTACGCGGGGCGCACCGTGCGCCTGAAGGACGCCAAGGGGCTGCACGACCTGGCGCGACTGGTGTCCTGCCCCGGGCAGGAGGTGCCCGCCACCCACCTGCTGGCCGGCGAGGACGTGCCGTCACCCGGCAGTGACGAACTGCTCGACGAGCAGGCACGCGCGGCCTACCGTGCCCGTCTCGACCGGCTGGACGAGGAGATCACCGCCGCGCGGGAGCGCGACGACCCCGCAGGACTCGCCCGCGCGCAGAACGAACGCGACGCCCTGATCGCGGAACTGCGCCGTGCCTACGGCCTCGGCGGGCGCCCGCGCCGCCTCGGCGACGCCGGCGAACGCGCCCGCACCACCGTCACCGCACGCATCCGCGACACGCTGCGCCGCATCGAACACGAACACCCCGAACTCGCCGCGCACCTGTCCGCGTCGGTCACCACCGGCCGCTCCTGCGCCTACCGTCCCGAAGAGCCCGTGCACTGGCAGCTGTGAACCCCCGGCCCACACGATGTGAGCCCGATTCTCACGCCCCTTGGTCATCAGCACTTCCCGAGAGAGGTGATCGAGATGGCACCCCTGGACACCGCCAGGCTCGACGAGGCCGTGGGAACGGTCTTCGGCGACCTCGGCGTCAACTGCACCGCCCCCCTGATCGTGCTGGGCGACCGGCTCGGCCTGTTCCGCACCCTGGCGGGTGCGGGCCCGCTCGGTTCGGGCGAACTCGCCGACCGCACCCACCTGGTGGAGCGCTACGTACGGGAGTGGGCACGCGGCGTCGCCGTCGCGGGCTACCTGGACTACGACCCCGCCACGGACCGCTTCACGCTCACCGACGAGTACGCCGCCGTGCTGGCCGACGACCGGACGCCGACCTCACTGATCGGGGTCTTCCCCGGCCTCCGGGCCCTGTGGGCGGACCTCGACCTCGTCGAGGGCTTCTTCCGCACCGGCGGCGGCATGGGCTGGGGCGAGCACCACCCCGCGCTCGGCGCGGCCCAGGAGCGCTTCACCCGCCCCGCCTACGTGCACGGCCTGATCGCCGCCTGGATCCCGGCCGTGGCGGGCATCGAACCGAAGCTCCGCGCCGGTGCGCGAGTCGCCGACCTCGGCTGCGGCTACGGCCTGTCCTCGATCCTGATCGCCCAGCAGTGGCCGAACACCACCGTGACCGGTTTCGACCCCGACGACGCCTCCATCGCCCACGCCCGCGCGGCCGCGTCCAAGGCAGGCCTGGACGGCCGGGTCGCCTTCGAGGTCGCCGACGCCGCCGGCTACCCCGGCAACGGCTACGACCTGGTCACCTTCACCGACTCCCTCCACGACATGGGCGACCCGGTGGCCGCCGCCGCGCACGCCCGCACCACCCTCGCCGCCGACGGCGCCGTCCTGGTCGTCGAACCGCTCGCCGCCGACCGGTTCGCCGACGACTTCACCAACCCCTACACCCGGATCGGCTACGCCATCTCCACCCTGGTCTGCACCCCGTCCGCGCTCGCCCAGGACGGGGCCACCGCGCTCGGCGCGATGGCCGGCGAATCCCGGCTGCGCGAGGTGCTCACCACCGCCGGGTTCACGCGGCTCCGGCGCCTCGCCCGGGACGGCGCACCGATCAACCTCGTCCTGGAGGCCCGGCCGTGACCACCCTCACCACCGCCGACGTCGAACACATCACCGCCCTCGACGCCACCGGCCAGGCCGAACTGGTACGCACCGGCCAGGTGAGCGCACCGGAACTGGTCACCGCGGCGATCACCCGGATCGAGCGCCTCAACCCCCGGATCAACGCGGTCGTCACGCCCACCTTCGACCGCGCCCTCGATCAGCTCCGCACCGGGCTCCCGAACGGCCCGTTCACTGGGGTGCCCTACCTGCTCAAGGACCTCGCCACCGAGCAGACCGGCGTCCGCTTCACCGAGGGCTCGGCCTTCCTGCGCGAGAACACCTCCCAGCGGGACCAGGAGCTCGTCCGGCGCCTGCGCGCCGCCGGACTGGTCCTGCTCGGGAAGACCAACACCCCGGAGTTCGGTATGGCCCCGACCTGCGAGCCGCTGCTGCACGGGCCGACCCGCAACCCCTGGGACCTGAGCCGCACCACCGGCGGCTCCTCCGGAGGCTCGGCCGCGGCCGTCGCCGCACGCATGGTGCCGGCCGCACACGGCAACGACGCCGGCGGCTCCCTCCGCTTCCCCGCCTCCTGCTGCGGCCTGTTCGGCCTCAAGCCCAACCGCGCCCGCGTCCCGCTCGGTCCCGCCTACGGAGACGCCTTCGGCGGCTGGGCCGCCGAGCACGCCCTCACCCGCACCGTCCGCGACTCCGCCGCCCTGCTCGACGCCGTCGCCGGCCCCGAACCGGGCGACCCCTACCCCGCCCCACCGGCCACCGGTCCCTTCCGGGCCGAGGTGGACCGCGAGCCCGGAGTGCTGCGGATCGCCTACAGCCTGCGCACCGCCGAAGGGCACCCGGTCCACCCCGACTGCGCCGCTGCCCTCCACGACGCCGTCCGGCTGTGCACGGACCTCGGCCACGATCTCGCCGAGCAGGACCTGCCGGGCCTCACCGCGGACGTGGGCGACGCCATCGGTACCGTCTACGGGGCCGCGATGGCCTGGATCATCGCGTACTGGACCCGCGAACGGGGCCGCGCACCGCGACCGGAGGAACTGGAACCGTACACCCGCGCCTACGGGTCGCACGGCCGGCGCGTCACCGGCGGCGCCTACCTGCTGGCCGTCACCACCGTGCAGGCCTTCGCCCGCACCGTCGCCCGCTTCCTCACCCGCTACGACGCCTGGCTCACCCCCACACTGGCCCAACCGCCGCTCCGACTGGGGGAGATGACCTCCACCGAGGACGATCCCTGGCGCACCGCCCGCGCCGGCGCACCCTTCATCGCCTTCCCCGCCGTCATCGCCAACATCACCGGCGCCCCCGCCATGTCCGTCCCCCTGTACTGGCCGGAGGAGGGCCTGCCGATCGGCGTGCACTTCCTCGCCCGCACCGGAGCCGAAGCCACCCTCTTCCGCCTCGCCGGTCAGCTGGAACGTGCCCGCCCCTGGTCCCACCACACACCCGACACGGCCTGGGTCTGACCGCACCGAGCGGACCGGGGACGCCCCGCCGCCACACAATCCCCCGACCCGACCGCTCTTGCGCGAAGACCTGAGTGGTCCCGGCAGGGCGCTGCCGGGACCACTGGTGTTCCGGGGGCGCGGGTGTGGTGGTCAGCGCTCCCGGCGTGCTGCTGCGCCCCCCTTCCGCCGGCGCGACGGGGCGGTCAGGATGGCCGGGGTTGTCGTCCTGTGCACGAAGGGGGCCTGATGGGGAGCCACGAGAAGCCTGCGCCGGATCCGGGCAAGGGTGACCCGCCGCCGGGGAACGCGGACGGGCAGGTCCCGAAGCCGCCGCCGGGCGACGGGAAGCACAAGAAGTGACGTCCGACCTGGCCACGTTGCGGGCGCGCCTGGATGAGGCGATGGCCGCGCGCGGGGCCTGGCCCGGGCGGGCGCCGTGGCTGCGCGAGGCGGTCGCGGCGTTGCCGCGGGACCTGTTCGCGCCGGACCGGCTGCTGCGGTGGGACGGGCAGGCGTACGTACCGGTCGACCGGCAGGTCGATCCGGACGGCTGGGCCCTGCAGTTGTACGGAGAGCAGGACGCGGCCGCGGTCACCCAGGTGACGGGCGGGCTGCCGTCCTCCAGTCTGTCCGCGCAGGGCGTGGTGGTGGACATGCTCGACAGCCTGCTGCTGGAGCCCGGGCACCGGGTGTGGGACATCGGCACGGGGCAGGGCTGGAACGCCGCGTTGGCGGCGTGGCGGGCCGGCCCGGGCCGGGTGGTGTCGACCGAGGTGGACGAAGGCCTCGCCGCGTTCGCGCGCGGGCGCCTGGCCGCGGCCGGCCTGCGGGTGGAGGTCGTGGTGGCGAACGCGACCGGCACGCTGCCGAAGGCCCCGGTGGACCGGCTGATCGCCACCTACGCGGTCGAGCGGGTTCCGTGGGCGTGGGTGGCGGCGGTCCGGCCGGGCGGGCGGCTCGTCGTCCCCTGGGGCCGGCTGGGACACGTCGCCCTGGACGTCGCCGACGACCACCGGCAGGCGTCCGGCTGGATCCAGGGCCTCGCGCAGTTCATGGCCGACCGCACCGCCGGCCCGGCGCCGGCGGCCGGGCACGCCGGCTACGCCGCGGTGCGCGGCACCGGTCCGGCCGAGGTGAAGCGCGTGGTCGAACGTGACCTCGCGCCGCTCGCCGACAGCTGGGACCTGCGGTTCGCGCTGCGGGTCGCCGTGCCGGACGCCGTGGTCATCACCGGCACGGACGAGGACGGGGTGTCGGCGTGGACGCACGACGGCGACCGGTCCTGGGCGGCGCTGTCGGCCGGCGGCGACGGTACGGCGACCATGTACCAGGGCGGGCCCCGGCGGATCGGCGACGAGCTGATGATCGCCTGGGCGGCGTGGGAGGCGCTGGGGCGGCCGGATCCGTACGGCTACGGCATGACGGTGCGGCCGGACGGCCAGTTCGTGTGGCTGGGCGATCCGGTGAACGGCCCGCGCTGGGCCGCCGGCGGGGCCGTAGCGGCCGGTGGGCCGGCTCGTTGAGCACGGTGTGAGCAGCGTTCGTCGTGCCGGTGGCGGCTCTGGTCCGGGGTCTTGATCTGCGGGGTGCCGGAGTGGTGGGCCGGGCACCGCTTCGACATCCAGATGGTTCAGGGACGTGAGGCAGCGGCGCTACGCCCGCCGTAGCGAAGCCGACGCCGTCCGCCGCTCCCGGCGATATGCCCCGGGCGGGGCACCGAAGTGCCGCTTGAAGGCCTTCGCGAACGCGAATTCCGAGGTGTAGCCGGCGTTCTCGGCCACGGCGCTCAGCGAGTCGACCGTCTCGCGCAGCATCCGCGCCGCGATGGCCATCCGCCACGCCGTCAGGTAGCCGAGCGGCGGCTCGCCGACCACCGTGGTGAACCGCCGGGCGAACACGGCGCGCGACAGCCCGGCCCGGCTCCCCAGCGATTCGACGGTCCACGGATGTGCCGGGTCGTCGTGGATCGCTTTCAGCGCCGGGGCGATCAACGGATCGTTCAGTGCCGAGGCCCAGCCCTGCGTCCGTTCCCTGGGCAACTCGGCGTACCAGAACCGCAGGATGTAGAGAAGCAGCAGATCGACGAGCGCCGTGACCACCGCGTCCGAACCCGGCTGAGGCCGGTGGATCTCGGCGCAGAGCTGATCGACCGCCGAGCGCAGCGCCGGATGGCGCCCGGGGCCGGCCGGGAGGTGCACGACCTCCGGAAGGTCGCCGAGCAGCGGATGCGGCCGGTCGATGCCGGAGGCCTTCCTCCGAGCACAAGGCAGCGGTCTTCCCGTGCAGCGCGTCGGCAGCCCCGAGAAGGCTGCGGCGGCCTACCTCTACCTCCTGAGCGACGGCTACGCGACCGGCACGGTGCTCACCCTCGACGGCGGAGCCGCACTGGCCTGACATCGGCCGCTGTCGGACCGGCAAGCCCCGGTCCGACAGCCTCGGGCGCCGACTCAGGACTTCTTCGGAGGCACCCAACTCTCGTTCGGCCGGGGCCGCTCGATCCCCAACGGTTCGCCGAACCCACCGAGCGTGTAGGTGGCCGCAGGCTGACTGTTCGACGGGTCGAACTCGACCTTGACCGGATACGGCGTGCCCTCCGCCGCGACCGAGGCCATCGTGATCCCGGAGGGGCCGGCCGAGCGCAGGACGACCACCGGTGTCTGCCCGACCGTGCCGGTGCCGACCCGGGTCACCTTGAGGGTCTTCGTCTCCGGGGCGTCGCTCCAGATCAGATCGGCCACCGGCTTGACGGTGCACCGCACCCGGTAGTCCTTCATGGCCGCCTCGTTCCCGGTACTCGGGAACCACTTCAGCATGAGCGCCAGCACATCGTCCATGTCCTCCGGCGCGGTGTGGCTCCTCGTCGCCGAGTCGTGCTCCACCCACTCCCGATCCGGGTGCGACCAGGCCTCGTCACCGATCATCCGGAACAGGATCGACCCGTGCTCGACCGCCATCTCGCCGGCGCAGCCGCCCTGTTGGTCGAAGGAAACGCGGTTCGTCGGATTCTTGACCTGACTCGGCTGCTCGTGCAGCAGCGACACCGACGGCGAACCGGTCAGAGCCGCCCGGGCCCGCCGCGCGAGTTCGGGCGCCTCGGTGTCCTCACTGGGTGTCGCGGACGGCGGGACCGTGGCCGGGACGGATGCGACGGCGGCCCCGCTCGTCTCGGGACTCGCCGCCGAGGTCCTCGCCCCTGCGCCGCACGCCGCCGGCGCCATCACCGCGGCCACGGTCGCCGCGACCGCAAGCACCCCCGAACGTCGCACTCGCCCACCCCTGTTCATCGCTGGAACGATCACTGTCCCACGGGCCGGCAGACGGGCGGGCGGCAGTGGGCTGGGTCGTAGGCGGCCGGCGCTACCGCGGCAGCGTCTCCGGAACGCTCGCGCCGACCGGCCGCCTAGCGACGCAGGACGGTCCCGCCGTCGATGACCCAGAAGCCGGCCGGAATCGCGCCGCACTTGACGACTTCGGAGTGCGTCTGGGGGTTGGTCCGGTTCCAGCCGACCCGGCGCTGGTGCTGCTCGTCGGCCGGGTAGAAGGTGAGGCCGGCCTCGGGGTGCCGGCCCTCCTCGAAGAGGTACGGCTCGCCCCCGAACGGGGTGACCACGATCTGCGAGATGGGCCCGGTCACGGTGATGGCGCCGTTCCCGTCGACGGTCAGGCAGTCGACGTCGAACTCGGCCCGGGTGGTGCCGATCTTCTCGAACACGTGCTGCACCACGACGTGCCCCCGGGTGTGGCCGTCGACCGCACGGGCGCTGACCCGCGCGGTGATCCGCTCGCCTGGGTTGGGGCCCGGGCCGTGCTCGTTGAGCAGGGTCCAGCTGTGCAGCGCGAGGTGCCCGGCCGGTAGGGGGGTGGCAGGCGCGGGCTCAGCCGCAGCGGTGCCGGCCGTCCCGGCCGCGAACGCCACGACCGCAGTGGTGAGCGCGATGGAAGTGGTGAGCTTTCGCATGGTCAATCCTCAGGGGGGAGACAGGAGTCGGGCTGTTTCCCGACTGCCTCCAACCTCCCAGCTCACCCCCGGTCGCGGCCTCCGCCGCAGGGAGGGCCCGGCTCCCCCGGGCGGGGGAACCGCTCCTCCCCCGCCCGACGCACCGAGTGGCAGGTCACCGCGCGATGTGGCGTCTCATGTCCAGGGCGAGGGCGACCGCGAGCCGGGCCAGCTGCGAGAGCCCCGTGATCTTGCCGTCGGCGGACGGGACGTAGCCGACGTGCGCGACACCGACGAAGGGCACGAGGTGATGCTCGCAGCAGCTCACGACCGAACTTTATCCACTGCACCTCTGCCGTGGAGGCGCCGAGATCGGCTCGGATCGCCGGGATCGCGATGGAGGAGACCGACTGGTCGAGCAGGGTCGTCAGGCCGGCGGCGAGGCGGACCCACAGCGTGACGCGGTCGGCCGCCGGCGTGGTCCTCCGCTTCACCGAGGCGTCAACCCGAGGTGGTCCCGGATCGCACCGACAAGGCGGAGCGAGCCCAGGGCCACCACCGGACGGTGCGGGGCGGCGGCCGCCGACGCGATGTCGAGGGCCTCGGAGACCTCCGCCGTCACGCCCAGGACGGAGTGCCCCGGCAGGAGCGCGGCCACGGCGGCCGGATCGGCCGAGCGGTCGCCCTCGGCCCGCGAGACGACGACGGGCCAGGTCGGTGGCAGCAGCTCCAGCATGTCCGGGATGACCTTGTCGCGCATCGCCGCGAAGACGACGACCACGCCGTCCGGATACCTGGCGGCCAGTTCCGGCACGACCGCCGCCAGTGCGTGCGGGTTGTGGGCCCCGTCCAGCACCAGATCGCCTGTCCACCCAGGGTTGATCCCGCTCCCGTCGACGACCTCCAGTCTCCCCGGCCAGTCCACGCCGCTCAGCGCCTTCTCCCACTCGTCGCGCGACGGAGCCCGCGCTCAGCCGGTGGGTCAGGGCGTCGACCGAGGCGACGGCCAGGGAGAGGTTCCGCGCCTGGAACTCGCCGGCCAGGGGCACGCGCAGGCGCCTGCGCGTGCCGAAGGGGGTGACGATGTCGACTCCCCCTCCACCGGGGTACGTCACGATCACCTCACGCCCGGCCCGGGCGACACTGCGCGCCGTGTCGAGGCTGTCGCGCATGGCGGCGCCGGCGGGAGACGGGAGGACCCCGAGCAGCACGTCGCCCCGGGCGCAAGGGTGCCCCCGACCGAAACAGCCAGGGGCACCAGGGCGTACTACGCGTCAGCTCTCGGCGGCGTGACGGCGGCGCGAGACGGCGACCAGGGCGGCACCGGCGGCGACGGCCGCGGCGGCGCCGCCGGCCTCCCAGCCGAGGCCCTCGTCCGCGCCGGTGGCGGCGAGCTGGCCGGAGGTCGGGGCGGCGGCGCCGGTGGTGGTAGTGGCGACCCGCGCGGGTGCCACGGCCGGAGCCGGGTTCGCGTTGGTGCTCACCGCGCCGGCGGGCTGGACGGTCTGCCCGGTCGGCTGGCCCTGCTCGGCACCGGAGTTCTGAGCCGCCTCGACCGACGTGGTGGGCTTGGCGGCGGCCGCCGCGTTGGCCTCGTCCTCGGCACGGGCCCTGTACTGGCCCTCCTTCAGGAACCTCAGAACGTCCTCGTAGGTGCCGTTGAGCGCGGCGCGGGCGGCGTTGTGGACAGCGGGACCGCCGCTGAGGAGCTGGGCAGCCTTGAGCCGGTTCTCCGACTGGCGCTCTTCCTCCAGTCCGACGGTGAGGAAGTACCGCAGGTCCGCGGCGGTACCGGCGAGAGCCTTCTTCGCGGCCGCACGAACATCGGGCCCCGACTCCTTGTCCGCCAGGATCCGCTGAACCTCGGCACGGTCCAGCGCCTCCTGGGAGTCGTGGTCCCCCACCGCATCGGATGCCGTGTCCGGACCGGACACCCCGGTCGGCGCCGGCTGCTCGGCAGCGGACGCCATCGACGGGAACAGCACGGTGGGCGCAAGCGCAGCCGCGGCCAGAACGGCGGAGACCTTGGGCAACTTCATCAAGCAAACCTGCTTCTTGAGCGGAGAACACGGAGAAAGATCGTGAACCCGGTCAGCATAGATCTTTTCATCTGATCAGCATGCCAACCTTCCGCCCGGGGCCTGCGCACACGGCACCCCTCCTCCAGTTCACCTGTGTCGGGGTTTCCGAGCTCACCGATCCTCAGCAGGCGACCGGTCCCGGTGGGGAGCGGCCCGCAGTGCAGCAACAGCGGGTGGCCGATGAGGCTCATCATCTGCGGTCCTCGTGCCGGCCGGATCGGTCGAGGAGGTCCAGTGGGTGATCAGGTCGCCGAGCTGTGACCGCAGTCGCCCCGGCGCGCGGTAGCTCCGGCGCCCCGCACCACATGCAAGGGCGGGGCTCCCGCCGGCCCCCTCGGCGACGCTTCCCCGGAAAGCTCCGATAGACCGTCAGCCCCCGGTCCGCTCGCCAGCGGAAGCAGTGAGGTCGGCCACCACCAGCTCGGCCGCCCGCACCGGGTCCCCGCTGGCGCGGGTGAGCAGTGAGGCCGCGTCGTAGCTCGCGTCGACCGTCGCCCGGTGGGTCACTTGCATGCGGTGCACCGACTCGTAGCGCGGCGAGCTGAGCGCCGCGCCGATGTCGGGGCGCAGCCGGTCCAACTCCACGACGACCGTCCAGGCGTCGTCCTCCATCCGGGCCCGTCGTACCGGGTCGCAGGCCGCGATGGCCCGGTCGGTTGCGGGTGCGTCGAACTCGTAGGCGTGCAGAGCCGGCAGGAGTTCGGGAACGCCCAGGATCTCCGCTGCGTCCAGGGTGAAGATCTGGGACCCGTCGTCGGAGTCCAGCAGGTGCGCGATCAGTGGGACGGCCCGTGGGTCGTGCCGTCTGGCGAGCCCTCGCGCGCCCTCTTCCCGGACCTCGCTGTCCTCATCGGTGGTGCACTTCCACAGCGCGTCCCTGATGGCGGTCGTGTCCAGCTCCAGTTGGAACCCCAACGTGAAGGCCGCCCAGTTGCGGACCTCGGGGTCCTGGTCCTGGGTGAGTCGGATCAGTGCCTGGACGTCGGGCCCGTCGGGCAGTCCGCTGTTGGCCGTGCTGAATTCCGAGGCGACCTGCCGCCGCACGTCGGCGTCCTCGTGTCCGGAGAGCCGTACCAGCACGGGAACGGCGCGCCGGTCCTGCGCCGAGCCCAGGCCGACGACGAGGGAACGCAGCACGCAGGCCTCCGTCTCCACCTCGGCCAACGCGATCAGGGCGGTTGCCGCCTCGCCACGCAGGGGCTCGTTCACACCGGCCGCGCTGCTCACCAGATCGCAGCCCACCTCCCGCCCCAGGGCCTCGGCCGACGCCAGCAACCCCACCCCGCAGCGCAACGCGGTCTCCCCGCTCTCCCCCTCCGCCGCCTCCCGGACCAGCGCCCAGTAGGCGTGCACGTCGTGGTCCGCCTCCGAGGCCTGCGCCACTCGCGCCGCAGCCATCAAGCGCCCCGTCAGCCCCACCGCGTTGTCCATGCGCGCATTCCTATCTCGAACGGCCTGCCGCCGGGTACTGAATTCCTGTGCCGGACCCGCGCGGGCCGAGGGCCGCCGGGCGAGTGCGTTCCAGCCAGTCGGACACCTGGCGCAGCGGGCGGCGGTGCGCCAGGTGTCCGCGGTCTGCCGGGCGTTGTCACCTGGTGTCCGCTGTCCGCTGGAACAGTTCGTCGAGGTGATGGGCGAGGATCGCGAGGGCCGCCTCACCGGTCCGCTGGCCGCCGAGGACGCTGGAGCCCAGGCCGTTGGTCAGCGCGAGCAGTCCGGCGGCCGTCCACTCCGGGTCGCGGCCGGCGCTGACCTCCCCGGTCTGCTGCGCGGCGCGGATCTGCTTGGCCAGGAACCCTTCGAGCAGGTCGGGCTGTGGTGTGCCGTGCTGCTCGACGAGCTTCGGGTCGCTCAGGACGAGCGTGTAGTACGCGGCGTAGGTCCGGGTGATCCGGCGGCTGTCGGCGTCCGTGGGCAGGATGCTCGACAGGATCGCGGCCACGACACTGCGCGGCGTCGGCGGGCTGCCGGCCGCGGCGATCCACTGCTGCATGCGGGCCTGGAGCTGCGCGCCGAGGCGCGTCAGGGCATCCATGAGCAGCTCGTCCTTGGTGTGGAAGTAGTACTGGACCAGGCGCAGCGAGACTCCGGCCTCGGCGGCGACGGCACGCATGCTCGCTGCTTGGAGGCCCTGGGAGTCCGCGATCCGCAGGAGCGCCTGCGCGATCTGGTCCCGGCGCTGCTCGTGGTCGACACGTGGGGGCATTGTTCGTCATCTCCATGTTGTGATACGACTGTATCATGACGATGGGTCAGTTCAGGAGTGATGCCGCCAGGGCCGGATTCCTCGGGGCCTACGACCGCGTTCTCGACCAGCTGTGGCCCGGGCCCCGTACGGCGGTCGACGCCCCCACCACCTTCGGCACCACCCGCGTGTACCGCAGCGGCAACGGCAACGGCAGCCCGATCGTGCTGCTGCCCGGGGCGGGCGGCAGCTCCCTCATGTGGCACCGCTACGTGCGCGCCCTCGGCGACCACCACGAAGTGATCACCGTCGACCCGGTCGGCGAGCCGGGCGCGAGCGTCCAGCGGGCACCGGTGCGCGACGGTCACGACGGCGCCGCCTGGCTCGAAGAACTCCTGACCGCCCTCGACGTGACGTCGGCGCACCTCGTCGGCTGCTCCTACGGAGGCTGGCTCGCCCTGAACCACGCGATCGACACCCCGGGGCGGATCGCCGCCCTCACCCTGCTCGACCCGGCCGGCTTCGCCCACCCGGGCCCGCGCTTCTACCGCTGGATGATCGCCGGCGCCCTCGCGGGACTCGCCCCCCGCCCCCTGCGTCCGCGCCTGGCACGCCTGGTCACCAACCACACCGTGCTGGAGCGCGAACTGATGAGCCTGGCACTGCCGGCCGCCGGATACCGGCGCCGACTGCCCCCGGCCACCCTGTTCACCGACAACGACCTGCACCGGCTGCGCACGCCCGCACAGTTCCTGCTCGGCGCCCGAAGCGCCCTGCACGACGCCCGGCAGGTCGCGGAACGCCTCGCCGACCGCGCGCCCGACGCCCTGGTCGAGATCGTGCCCGGCGCGGGACACGCACTCCCGATGGACCGGCCGGACCTGGTGACCGACCGCATCCTGCGGTTCGCCGCACCCCGGTAACCGGCCAGGACCCGCGCGAGCACCGACCACTCCCCACCGGGGCCCCATCCCGCCCCGGCCCACCACTACGGCCGCCGGCGGAGGATCCGTGCACGTCGACGAAGTGACCTCGGTACGGCTCCGCCGCCTCGCCGCCCTGCTCGGTGTCGCCGGCCCCGTGGTGTTCACCCTCGGGTGGGGCATCGGCCAGGCGGTGCAGGACGGGCGCTACGACCCGGGGCGCGACGACATCAGCGACCTGGGCGCGCTGACCGCCCGGCATCCGTGGATCGTACTCACCGGACAGGCCGTCTGCGGCGTCGCCACGGCCGTGTTCGCTCTCACCGCGCTGCGCCTCCTCGTGCGCGACAGTCGCGCCGGCCGCGCCGGTGCCTGGCTGCTGGCCCTCTCCGGATTCGGCCTGGGCAACCTCCTCGACACCCTCTTCCGGCTCGACTGCCGCGCGGCCGACGGCTGCGACGTCGCCCGACGGACCGCCTCCTGGCACGGCACGATCCACGAGATCGGCGGCGTCACCATCCTCTTGCTGGCCATGGCCCCCCTCGTGCTGACCATGGCCTTCCGCCACCTGCCCGGCTGGACCGGATTCGCGCAGGCCTCCCAAGCGGTCGGCTCGGTGCAACTCCTGCTCGTGATGGCCTCCCTCGCACTCGGCGGCCACGACGGCAGCGGGTACGCCCAACGGGCCATCGGCCTCCTCGCCTCCGCCTGGATGATCACGCTGGCCGTACGAACACTCCGACAGCCCCACACCCCGCTGCCGTCCTCAGCGGACGAGCCTCCCGACCGGGCAGCACCCGGGTGCCTGCCCAGGGGCCACGGTTGTGCTCAGCACAGCGAGCCGGGTCCGCCGAGGCGACCGTGACCGCGGCAACCGCTCGGCACCGACGGGGCCTGCCGGCGGAACGACGACGGAAGGACAGCGGAAGGGCGACGGACCGTGACGGACCGTCCGATCTCCTGTGACGCAGGTCATAGGAACGGGTGCGGGCGGGGCACCAGATAGGGGACGTGGACTCTTCAGATCAAGATGTGCGCGCGCGGGTGCGGGCCGGGAACCGGGATGCGTTCGGCCGGCTCTTCGACACGCATGCGCGCGCGGTGTACAACCACGTGTTCCGGCTCACCGGGAACTGGTCGACGGCGGAGGACGTGATGTCGTTGACGTTCCTGGAGGCCTGGCGCCGGCACGACCGGGTCGATTCGGAGGGTGGGTCGCTGCGGCCCTGGCTACTGGGCATCGCCACGAAACTGGTCAGCAACCAACGCCGGGCCGCCTGGCGGCACCGGCAGGTCCTGGCGCAGCTCCCGCGCGCACGCGATGACGTACCCGACTTCGCGCAGGAGGTGGCCGGGCGGATCGACGACGCGGCGCGGATCGCCGTCCTGCACCAGGCGCTGGCGCGCCTACGCCGCCCGGACCGTGAGGTGCTGGCCCTGTGCGTGTGGGCGGGCCTGGAGTACCAGGAGGCCGCCGAGGCCCTGGGCATACCGGTGGGCACCGTGCGCTCACGCCTGTCCCGGGCCCGCGCCCGGCTGCACCGTCTCGCCGAGACGGCCCAGCGCCGGGCGCAGCGCGAAAAGGTGGAACCCGGCCGTGGCCGGAACCAGATCCAGGGTGGGCCGGCGAATGCGGCCCCGTCCCCGAAGGAGGTACACCAGTGAACGCCGGACAGCGGCCGGATCAGGCCGAGCGCGCGGAACTGCTCGGGCAGGCGCCCGTGCCGGCCGAGCGCGACCTCCCCGCGGGACGCCACGCCCTACACCGGGAGCGCCTGATGCGCCGGATCGACCTCGACACCCCCACCCCCGTCCCCGCCCCGGCCCCCGCCGGGCCGCGCTTTCGGCGGCGGCTGGCCGTCACCCTCGCCGGTGCGCTCGTCGTGGGTGCGGTCGTCACCGTGGCCGCGACGCAGTCCTCACGGGGCGGCGGCAACGGGCCGCTGAGCTCTGCGGAACTGGCCAGTTGGACCGACGCCCCGACGCCACTGGCCGCCTCGACGGGCCCGGGCGCCACGGCCGAGAAGTGGTGCCTGGACCGGATGACCGCCGGCCCGGGCGCCGGGTCGCCGGTCACGATCACCAACGCGGACCTGCGGGGCAAGGTCGCCTCCATGGTCGTCAACCGTGGTGGCAACGCCATGCTCTGCTACGTCGCCTCGCAGACCAGCGGCCTGTGGGAGGCGATCGACCCGGTGAAGACCGTGGCGCCCGATGCGGTCACGTACGACACGGGCGGCTCCCACGGTGACGAGGACACCACGTTCAACTACGCGCAGGGCTCCGTCGGGGCCGACGTCAAGGCGATCACCATGCGGGGCGCCGGACATACCTTCCAGGTCACCGTGGCGGACGGCCGCTGGACCGCCTGGTGGCCCGGCGCCACGCAACGCGGCGGCGCCATCGACACGGCCACCATCACCCTCTCCAACGGCACCACCCGTACCGTCAGCGGCAGCTCGCTGCACGCGAGGTGAGACCTCCCGGATGTGACGCAGGCACGGCGCGACCGAGGCGACCCTTCCGGCGGCCGCTCACGGTAGGGCCGGCTACGTGATGTCGTCGAGGTCCGCCTGACAGTGGCGCCTTCCCGCCTGGCATCGGAACGAACGGCCGTACCGCGTCGAGACCGTCGCGGTGCGGCCGCCCGTGCCTGAGGAACCGGCCGCGCCGCGAACACGTGCACCGTCCGGGCCGCCGAACACCACCGGGCGCAGCTGCAGCGGCGGGCCGGGGCCGAGGCCGGCGGAGTCGGCTCAGGACCCGACGGCGAGGATCGGCTCGGTCGTCGTGAGCAGGCGCCGGAAGGCCGCGAGGCCCTCGCGGTGCTGCGCGGAGCGCCCCAGCAGGGCGACGGCCGCCCGGAGCTCCGGCAGGCAGGTGCGGAGGATGTCGGGATGGCCCTGACCGGGGACACCGCCGTTGCCGAGGTAGGTCGACAGGAACCGGACCTGGACGGTACGCCGTGGCCGTGGGCCTTGCGCAGGTAGGCGGCGTGTTTGCGGATCTCCGCCCACAACGGCAAGAAGGTCCGCCGCTGGGCCGCCGACCACAACGTCCACCTCTGCTTCACCTCCACCAACGCGTCCTGGGCGAATCCGGTTCACAGGGCATGCCCCGGAGTGATCGTCACTTCCTTGGACCTCTGCCGTGGACCTCTGCCCGGAGTTGGTTTCGGGTGCGCATCAGGATCCGGCCGAGCATGTTCTTGCCGGTACCGGTCCTGCCGCGGCCCCAGTAATGGTCGGTGGTGGTGTCCTCGACGATCTCTTCGTCGGCGGTGGACAACAGGATGTCGCGGATGTCCGCATACGCTCGGAACTTGGTCGCCACGGCACGACGCATCACGTCGTCTTTGACACGTTCCCAGTCCCGCCGCAACGGTTTGGAGGGGTCACGGCCCAATTCGGCGGCACGCAACGGCGTGCGAGCCCGACGGATGAGATCGGCATGGCGGGTGCCGATGAACTTCTGGGCCTGGAAGTAATGCTCCGAGGTCGGCCACAGATGCCCGTCGAGGTCCAGACTGTGCGCAGAGAAGTTGGAGAAGCAGCCGTAGGGGACGTCGTCGGCGCCATAGAAGTAGATCGTCATCCGAGCCTCGTGGCAGGTGTGGGAGCCCGCACGGTCTCAGGCGCTGGTGGCTTTCGCAACCGGTTTTGCCACCCTCCACCTTCGGCACATTGCCGTCACCCCGAGCGGCAACCCGGTGAACCATCCCGGCCGGAGCACTATCCGGGCGCAGCGGACGGGTCAGAGCGAAGCGGGGCAGGGCGAGGCGAGGCGAGGCGAGGCGGGGCAGGCCAACGGCTGACCGGGCCGAGCGGACCGGGACGGCGGCCACCGCCGACCCTCGGCCAGAAACCCCGCCGTTCCCGCCACCGAAATCATGGGCCGCCCGACCGGGCCCTTCCCGAAGGAAACACCCGCTGAATCCGAGAACGGAACGCGGACGGAATCGGCCACCATTCCCGACCCTCCGTCAATTCGCCCCGACATCTCGGCCACCCCCCCAGACGGGCCTGACGGTCCCGAGAGGCCCCGGACGACCGGAGAGAGCGAACACCCCCGGAGTCCCAGGGGCCGAGGACCCGGAACACGGGGACTCCCGCTCTCTGCCTGCCGAACGAGGTCACACCCCGGGGCTCGGACAAACACCGGGCAGGCCACCGCGGCCCTGCCCGGGTCCGGCCCCCGGGGGGGGCGACACAGCCGCAGCCCGGCGGGCGGGCGGCGGGCCGGCGCAGCCGGTCCCGGAAGGGGCCGGACCCCGGCACACCGGCCAGGCGCAACCCCACCGCACGCACGCCCGCGACGCACGCCCGGGAGTAGACCCGCAGCGGATCAGGCCGGTCAGGCGGCGAATCCGAGGGCGAGGGTGACCGCGACGGGGGCGAGGTAGAGGAGCGGGAAGGGCACGGTCTTGTACGACCGGGCCCGCACGTTGGCGGCCACCGCGCCGAGGAAGTACAGGATCAGGCCGACCGCGGCGGCGACACCGACGGCCGGTACGGCGAGGCCGACCAGGAGGCCCGCGGCACCGGCGAGCTTGGCGAGTGCGAGCCCGGTCCACCACGAGCGGGGCACGCCGTACTCGACGAGCGGCTGGGTGACGAACTCCGCGCGACGCGCCAGGGACACGCCGGAGAACCCGACCCACAAGGCGCTGACGACGGCGAGGACGACGTAGGCGACAGACACGGTGATACCCCGGTTTCGTGTGAAGGGAAGCCGGACGGAAAGGGCTCCGCCCGCTTGGTTGCATTTACTCGGACACTCCACTGACCCGCCGCCCGCCTCGGATGTGACAACGCGGCCGAAGAAGTTTTCGCCGACCATCCCGGGCCGGGAGTGGGCGTGCGGGACGGCCGCAGCAGGACGGCCGGATCCTGGAACCTGCCCCGCCGGGTCGGGCCGGCCCGGCCCGGTACAAGGACCGGCCCAGGCGGGGCATGCGACCGCCGGCCGGGGCCGGTCACAGAAGCGGGGCGAAGCCGGGGGTGGGAAGGCGCAGCACGGACATCACCAGCCGGCCCCTACCCCGGACTCCGAGCCGGCTCCGACCGGTGGCGGGCCGGTCGGTCAGGGCCGGTCGGTCAGGGCCGGTCGCCGGTACCGCCGCTGGTCGGGGCGGCGTCTGCCTGCCGTTGCCCGCCGGCGCTTGCGCCCGGGTGGGAGCGCCGGCGGGTGGCGGCAGGCATCACCCGACAGGTGAAGACCAGGTGGACGATGATGACGGTCACGGCGGGAATGCCGCCGATCATGACCAGGAAGGCCGGCGCGAGGTTGGCGAGGACGGCGAGAGCAGGGCGGGCATCCAGGCCTCGCGCCGCCCACGGCGCCACCATGAGCAACGCGACGACGACGGGGCCGCCGAACAGCAGGGCGGCCGCGCCGATGAATTGGAGCGACTCCAGCAGCAGGGAGTCCGACTCCCAGGTGCCGCCGAGCGCCGCGGTGTAGGCCAGCGAGGCCAGTCCGAGGAGCAGGAGCAGCGGGGCCATGAAGTACGCGGCGTAGTACGCCACGGCGCGCCCGAACCAGCGCAGTACCACCCGCCGGTGATCGGCCCAGGCACGGGCGCCGATGGCGACGGGGAGGAGCAGGAGCGGCAGCACGAACAGGAGGACCATCGCCGGGTCCCCGCCGGGGTAGCCCTCGGACAGCTCGAACACCGTCAGGTAGGCCGCGGGCAGCAGGACGAGCAGGGCCACGGTGAAGGAGTGGACGGTGTCGCAGCAGAGACCGCGCTCCCTCCTCCTGCCCGGCTGCGGCCGGCGCCGACCGGCGCCGCCGCCACCGGCGCGCATCGTCACCGGGGACACGGCGAACGCTCCCCCGGCCGATCCCCCGACTGCCGCGGCCACCCCAGGCCCGACGTGCTGAACCATGTCCATGCCCCCTCAATGAGATTGAACGCGTTCAAAATATGGTGTGGCGGCTCCCCGGGTCAATTCCGTCGCCGGCCCACGCGCCTGACGTCGCCCCCGCCCGCCGTGCCCGACCTGGGCCGACCTGGGCCGACCTGGGCCAGCCGCCCAGGCGACAGGGGTCGCTCCGGCGCGCCCTCCGGCCGCCAGCGACGCCGACGTCCACCCCCCCACCGGCACCGGGCACGGGGCCGGTGAGGTGGTGGACGTCGGCGGCCGGGCCCGCCGGACAACCGGGCGTCGAAGCCTGACGGCCCCACAGGCGAACACCGGCAGGTGCCGGCGAGCCCTCTGGGGAGCGCCAAACAGCCGGGACGGCAACGGGCCCCGGGCAGCGACCACCACGAACTGACACACCGAGCGCCAGAAGCAACAGCGGCCCGGTCACCAACCGTTCTCCGACCTCCGCCGTCGGGCGGAGGTCGGCGAGGACGTCGAATGCGGAGGCGGTGTGTCTGGGGAACGCCTCGTACCGGTGGGAGTGCGGGCGCGGGGCCCCGGCCCGGGCGGGAGTCTGCCGGGCGCGGCGGTCGGCGGGTTCGGAAACCGGGTACCGGCGTGGCGATGAGTTTTCCGGCCCCGGCGGGTCTACATCTTCGACTGGACCGCCAACTCATCGGGAGTACAGACATGGGCCTCATCCACATCGAGCTGTTCGCGACCCTCGACCTCGTCGGGCAGGCGCCCGGCGGCCCCGACGAGGACCCGGTGGGGTTCCCGTTCGGCGGCTGGCAGGCGCCCCTGCTGAACGAGACCACCGGAGCACAGATCCTCGCCGCGTACGAGGGCACGGACGCCCTCCTGCTCGGCCGGCGGACGTACGACCTCTTCGCCGCCTACTGGCCGCACCAGAAGGACGGCGAGATCGCGGAGCTCTTCAACCGCGTCCCGAAGTACGTGGCCTCCCGCGGCACGGCCGACCTCCCGTGGGCCGGGTCCACGCAGCTCGGCCCGGACCTGGCCGCCGCGGTGCGCGAGATCCGTGACCGGCACGAGCACGTGAAGGTCGTCGGGAGCCTGAACCTGGTGCAGACCCTCCTGCGGGAGAAGCTCTTCGACCGTCTCGACCTCTGGGTGCACCCGATCGTGCTCGGCGTCGGGAAGAAGGTGTTCGACGGTGGCGCGGTGCCCACGAACGTCACGCTCCTCGAACCGCCCGTGGCCGGTCCGCAGGGCACCGTGTACCTGCGCTACGGGCTCGCCGACGGCACGCCCGCGACGGGCGACATGAGCGCGCCCGACCGCGGGCTCGGGAACGGCGACCACCGGTGATCCGATGACCACTGTCGACGTCAACGGGATCGCCTTGGGCATCGAGTCCTTCGGTGCCGACGACGCGCCGCTCGTCCTGCTCGTGGGCGGGACGACGATGCTCTCCTGGCCCGACGCGCTCTGCGAGCGCCTCGCCGCCGGCGGGCGCCACGTGGTGCGCTACGACCTGCGCGACAGCGGGGAGTCCACGACGACGGATCCGCAGGCACCCGCCTACACCCTGCGCGGCCTCGCCGCCGACGCGGCGGCCCTCGCCGACGCGCTCGGCGGGGGGCCCGCGCACCTCGCGGGGATCGGCGTCGGCGGGATGGTCGCCCAGGTGGCCGTGCTCGACCATCCCGACGCGTTCTCGGCACTCACCCTGGTCGGCACCCGCCCGGTTGCCCCCGGCCCGCCCGACGATGACCTCCCAGACCACGACCAGGCGACGATGAGTCGGCTGTTCGCCCGTCCGCTGCCCGATTGGACCGACCGCGAGGCGGTCGCGGAGTTCGCCGCCGCCGGCGCGCAGATCCTCGGCGACGACCCCGTCGCCGCGCGGGCAACCGCCGCCCGCATCTGGGACCGCACGCCCGGCACCGCTCCCCCGGTCCAGATGGCCAACCAGATGGGCATGGTGTTCTCCAGGCTCGACTGCAAACCCCGCTGGCGCGAGCGCCTGTCCGAGATCGAGGCCCCCACCCTCGTCGTCCACGGCCGCCGCAACCCGTTCTTCCCCGTGGGCAACGGCGAGGCGATCGCGCGCGAGATCCCCGGGGCACGGCTGCTCGTCCTCAAGGAGGCCGCCATCGCGATCCCCGACACGGCGGTCGGCGAGATCACCGAGGCGATGCTCGCACTCGGATAGCGGACGGCAGGATCACACGTGTCCGGCCTCCGGGCCGCTCGGCACCGACCAGCCCGGAGGCCGGGCTGAACGCCCGCGGCCACCACTGGTCCACCACGCCCCTGTCGACCGGCGCCTACCGGGAGGTAGGCGGGCACCTTAGAGGTCGTGCACGGTGCGACCGAAACAGGGTCGTGTCCGTAGTCGAGGTACGGCTCGACGCGAGTGTGCGCCGGTGATCCCCGGTCAGCGGCGGCCGGTGGACAGGATGACGAGGAACTGGCCGCCGCCCGCCTCGACATCGGCGGTCACCGGCAGCCCCGGTACCAGTCGGGAGAACCGGTCCACCAGCCAGTCCGCCGCCTCCTGGGCGTCCTTCCTGGTCGGACAACGGCCCACCATCTCGCGGCCCCCCTTGCGCTCCAGCCTGGCGGCAACGGTGATCAGCGGCGCGGGTTCGACCACGTACAGGCGCTCCGGCCAGGCGATGACCACCTTGACCGCGCCCTTGCGGGTGTTGCACCCGCGGTGCGCGAGCCGCTCGGCGACCTTGGCCTTCCGGTCGGCGGTCCGGCTGTCAACGCTGGGCCCCCGCGGGTCGTTCACCGACTTGTCGGGGTCGACCGACTCGTCGCACACCCAGCATCGCCAGCCGTCGCGCTCGGCCACATCATCAAGAAGACTCACCCGAGCAACCTAGCCTGCCGGGCCGCCACCTCGCACACCAGGGCCTCGGCCGGTCTTGGCACCGTCGCCGCCTGCCTCCGACCGACGCATCCGACACCGGCACCCCCACCTGCCGACCTTCCGGGGCCGCCGGTGCGGGGCATAGCCGGCCAGGGCGGTCCGGCCGATCCCGCTGGGCACCCGACGCCGCGCGCCGGTCGGACAAGATCGATGAGGGCAGGGCGGCGGCCATGGCCAGGCCTCGGCTCTGCCAGTCGTTACGGACCAGGTACGGGATCTTGAGGCCGCGAGCAGCCCATGGCAGGCTCATGCCGCATGATCGATGAATTCGCGAAGGACAACCTGCACGGGAGACTGCGGCGGGACCGCACGGCGCTGCTCTGGAAGCTCGACGGCTTGTCCGAATACGACGCCCGCCGACCTCTGACAGCGACCGGGACCAACCTCCTCGGCCTGGTCAAACACGTGGCCACCGTCGAGGCCAGGTACTTCGGCGAGGTCTTCGACCGCCCTTCCCCGGAACCGCTGCCCCGGTGGCAGGACTCCAACGGCAGCGATCAGTGGGCGACCGAGGACGAGACCCGCGATCAGATCATCGGGTTCTACCGGCGCACGTGGGAACACTCGGACGCGACGATCAACGAGCTTCCCCTCGACGCCCCCGGCCACGTGCCGTGGTGGCCGGAGCCTCGTCCCAACACGAACCTGTTCGCCATCATGGTCCATGTCCTCGGCGAGTCCATCCGGCATGCCGGGCACGCCGACATCCTGCGCGAGGGCCTCGACGGCCGGACCGGATTGCGCGCCGAACACGAGAAGCAGATCGACCAGGAAGCCCGTGCGGCCCACTGCGCGAAGATCGAGCAGGCCGCCAGGTCGGCCGCAGCGATCAAGGCTTAGCATGTCGTCATCGTCCGGCTTCGAACCCGAGACCTGGGGCGACGAGCAAGCGGTCACCAGCACCGCCACCCCCGCTACGGTACCGCCGTCGCGCGGGCGTGGGAGCCTTCGACAGCCTCGGCTCAGGCACAGTGCGGCGAAGCCGGCATGAGCGGGGGATACCGGGTCTTCGAACGTAACCGTGCCTGGTGGGCACGGTTAAGTCCGACGACCCGTGATGCTCCGTCACATCCAGGGTGGGAGCTGGGATGTACCGGTTCCGCGAACCGCTCCAGCTGATCGAGGCCGGCTGGCGACGGTACGATCCGCGGGGGCACGCCGGCCCGTCGCGGCCGCTAGGAAGGTAATGATGTCGTGAAGAAGTACATACTCTTCGATCATGACGGTGTCCTGGTCGACACCGAGTTCTGGTATTTCAGATCCGCAGAACGCGCCCTGGCGGAGGCCGGTTTCACGCTGGACAAGGATCATTACCTCCGGGACACGGCCCGGGGGGCGGGCTCTTGGGCCCAGGCCAGGGCAGCCGGCATCGACGACCGGACCCTCGTCCGGGTTCGCGAGACCCGTAACGGCTACTACCAGGAGTACTTGCGGACCGAGGCCATCGAGATCGACTGCGTCGTCGACACCCTCGCCGAACTGTCGACGTATGCCCGGATGGCCATCGTGACGACCGCGAAGCGGGCCGACTTCGACATCATCCACGAGAAGCGCCAGATCAGGCAGTTCATGGATTTCGTCCTTGTGCGCGAGGACTACGAACTGGCCAAGCCGAACCCGGAACCGTACCTGGCCGGACTGAAACGCTTCGGCGCCACCGCGCAAGAGACCCTGGTCGTGGAGGATTCAGCCAGGGGACTCACCTCGGCGGTGGCCGCCGGTATCGACTGCGCCATCGTCCGCAACGAGTTCACGAAAGCTGACGACTTCTCCCAGGCAACTCACCGGATCGACAGCCTGAGCGGATTGAAGGACATCCTTCTCATGGAAAGCTGACGCCCCTTGGTGCGGAGCCCGCACCCGGTGCGCCGGGTGCGGGCCGTACGAGAAACGGACTAACGCCGCGCTTCGTGGGCTGGAATCGGCACAGCAGACGGCCGCCACTCCCGCCTGATCAACCCGAACACCCACGAGTCGGATACTTCGCCGTTCACGACGCAGTCTTCCCGCAACGTCCCTTCACGCACGAATCCGACCTTCTCCAGGACCCGGGCAGACGCCACGTTGCGCGTATCGGTCTCGGCCTGCACCCGATTCAGGTCCAGCGTGTCGAATGCCCACCGCAGCACGGCCTGCGCGGTCTCCGTCGCGAAGCCGTGGCCCCACATCGCCTCGTCGAGGCAGTAGCCCAACGACGCGCTGCGGTAGTCCGGGTTCCATCCGGTCAGACCGCACCAGCCGACGAATACCCCGTCGGAAGCACGGTCGATGGCCACCCGCGCCCCGGTGCCTTCGTCCGGCACATCGCGATGAAGCGCTCGGCGCGGGCCTGTTCGTGCCACGGCGGGGAGTCCCAGTAGCGCATCACGTAGGTGCTGCTGTGCAGCGCGAAGAGGGAGTCCGCGTCGGCGTCGGTGAAGGGGCGCAGTCGCAGGCGAGCGGTGTCCAGTGTGGGGGTGGCCAGAGTCATGCGCACCATCTTGTGCCTTCATGGGCAGGCGGAACACCGAATATCCGACCCCGGTCCGGTCCTCACGACCAAGGTCAGCGGCGGTGGGTGATCTCGGGGAAGAGCGGGGAGGGGCGGTCGAAGAGGGTGGTCGGGCGGTGGCGCAGGTGGAGGTCGAAGAAGGCGGCGAGGTAGGCGCGTTGGACCGTGCCGGCGCGGGTGCCGTCGATGGTGCCGAGGACCTGGTCGAGCTGCTCGGCGGGCCAGGTGAGGACCGGGCGGGCGGCGGGCAGCAGCACCGCGAAGTCGCTGAAGGAGAGGTGGCCGGAGCCGCTCAGGGTGAGCTGTCGGCGCCAGGAGGTGAGCCGGGGCCAGAGGGCGTCCCACATCGCGTCGCGGGCGGGGCGGACGTCGGAGGCGCCGAGCAGCAGCAGCGGGCGGTCCACGCCGTCGGTGGCCGAGGTGCCGAAGACCGGGCCGTCCAGGGTGGTGGCGGCGAGGACGCGCGCATCGTCGTGCAGGGTCTGGACGGCGGTGGCGCCGCCCATGGAGTGGCCCAGCATGCCGACGGCGGTGAGGTCGAGGGCCGGGCCTAGGCCGGACGGCAGCTCCCGGTGCCCGGCGTCGGGGTTGGTGCCGGCCGCGAGGTCGGTGAGCCGGTCCAGGACGAACCGGGTGTCGGCGGTGCGGTAGGCGACGATCTCCTCGTCGGTCATGGCGTGCACGGCGGGGGTGTTGCGGACCTCCAACCGCCCGTCGGGGAAGCGCACCTCTCCGGCGTCGAAGGTGTGGTCGATCCCGACGACCACGTACCCGCGCGAGGCGAGGTCCTCGGCCTCCGTCGTGCCGAAGGAGCGGTCGCCGCGCGAGCCGGGCGAGTACAGCACGACCGGGTGACGACCGGTGTGGTCGGCGGGCGCGTCCACGAGGGAGTGGGTGAGCGGCCAGACGAGGCGGCCCGGGGTGGTGATGCCCAGGAAGTCGCTTTCCAGCCGGGCCTGTTCGGCGGCCCCCGTCCAGGGCGCGCGCGGCAGACCGGACGAGCCGCAGGCGGCGGCCGGGTACCAGACCTGCGCCATCAGCTCCCGGGGGCGAGGGGTGGGCGCCCACAGGTCGGTGCGTCGCGGGTCGACGAGGTGCAGCGCGGTGGTGCCGACGGGGTGCGGGCCGGTGGGCGCGGGCAGGGAGAGCCGGATCGGTGCGGGAGCGGTCGCCGCGGGCGGGGCGGAGCGGTTCGGCGGGGCGGCCTGAGCCGCCGGGGTGGTGGCGGCGAGCGCACCGGCGGTCAGCACGGCGGTGAGCGTCCCGACGAGCAAGCTGTGACGGGCTGTCATGTCGACTCCTTCACTTGGTCCTTCGGTGATCTCTTCATGGGATCCGCGCGCCGCCCTCCTGGTGAGGGAAGGGGGTGGGCGGCTCCGCTCCACGGTGGCGGACGTGCCGCGCCGCCGCGTCCGACCGCGGGCATACGACCGTGGTCGGATGCCCGTCGCCCGTGCCGTGGCTAGCCTGGCCGCGTGCAGATCGACGAGTCGTCCGCCGCCGCCCCGTCACCCGCGCTGTTGCCGTGGACGCGCAGGGTGACCTCATCCCTCTGGGTACTGGTCGACGCCCTCGCCGCGTCGGTCGGCACGGCCGTCACCGGCTCCCGCGTGCTCGCGGCGGCCCACGAGTTCGACCCGCACGCGCGGGGCAACCCGCCGCCGTCCGCCGTCGCCCTCCCGGTGGCGCTGCTCGCCGTCGTGGCGCTCGGCGCCGCGCTCGCGCTCCGCCGCCGGAGCCCGGCCGGGGCCTGCGGGGCGGCGGCGCTCGCCTGGGCCGTTCTGGTGGCCGGCTGTCGCCAGCCGGCGATGGGCCTGGTGGCCGGGTTCTGGGCGGTGCTGGTCGGCGTGCCGGCGGCCTACACGGCGGCGGCCCACGACCGGCGGGCCGGCCGGGTGGCGCTCGGCGCGGCGGGCTTCGGCTGGGCGGTCACCCTGGCCGCGCCGGGCGAGGTGCGGGGCAACGTGCTGCTCGCGGTGGTCGCCCAGTCGGCCGCCTGGGCGGTCGGGGACGCCGTCCGCCGCCACCGGGCGCACACCGCGGCGGCGGACGCCCACCGGGCGGCGCTGGACCGGGCCGCGCGCGACGGCGAACGCCTGCGCCTGGCCCGGGAGGTGCACGACATCGTCGCCCACGGCCTGGGTGTGGTGAGCGTGCAGGCGGGCTTCGGCCAGTTCGCGCTGGAGCATCGACCGGAGGAGGCCGGAGCCGCGCTGGCCGCCATCCGCGCGGTGAGCGCGGAGGCCCTGCGGGAGACCCGGGCGCTGCTCGCCGTCCTCCGCGAGGACGCCGGCTCGGCGCCCGCCGTGCTGGCCCCGGTGCCCGGGCTGACGGCCGCGGACCTGGACCGGCTGGCGGTCCGGACAGTGGCCGCCGGGATGGCCGTCGACGTCCGGGTGCGCGGGTCCGAACGTGAACTGCCGTCCGGTGTGGGCCTGTCGGCGTACCGGGTGGTCCAGGAGGCGCTGGCGAACGCCGTCCGGCACTCGGGGGCGGCGGGTGTCCGGGTGGAGGTGGAGTACCGGGACGGCGAGGTGTGGTTGGAGGTCACCGACGACGGCTGTGGCGGCGTTGGTCTCCCGGACCTCAGCGGCGCGGCGGGCAGCACGGCAGGCAGAGCAGCGGACGGCACGGCGGGCAGCGCAGCGGGCGGCGGTACCGGGCTGACCGGGATGCGCGAGCGCGTCGCGTCGTACGGGGGGTGGTGCACCGCCGGCCCGCTGCCGACCGGGGGCTTCCGGGTGACGGCGGCCCTGCCCTCGGCCGGAGCCGACGGCGCATGACCGTCCGGGTCCTGGTCGCCGACGACCAGACGCTGGTTCGCGCCGGGTTCGCGGGCATCCTTCGGCTCGCCCCGGGCTTCGCCGTGGCGGGAGAGGCGGCGGACGGCGCGCAGGCGGTCGAACTCGCCCTCCGGGAACAGCCGGACGTCGTACTGATGGACATCCGGATGCCCGGCCTGGACGGCATCGAGGCGACTCGCCTGATCACCGCCGGCCCCTCCGGCAGCCGCGTCCTGATCCTCACCACCTTCGAGCTGGACGAGTACGTGCGCGGCGCGCTGCGGGCAGGGGCGAGCGGGTTCCTCCTCAAGGACGCGGAACCGGCGGAACTCCTGGCCGCGACCCGGGCGGTCGCCGCGGGCCAGGCCGCGCTCGCGCCGAGCGTCACCCGCCGGCTGATCTCCGGCCTCCTCGGCGCCGAGCAGCCCACCGGACCCACCGGACCCACCGGGGAACGATCGCTCCTCCCCGACCCGGCCCGTGACCTGGCCCGCGCCGCCGTCGCGGCTCTCACAACGCGGGAACGCGAAGTGCTCGCCCTCATCGGGGACGGCCTCACCAACCCGGAGATCGCCGCCCGCCTGCACATCACCGAGGGCACCGCCAAGACCCACATCGGCCGACTGCTCCACAAGCTGGCCGCCCGCGACCGCGTCCGCCTCACCATCCTCGCCCACCGCGCGGGCCTCTCCCGCTGATCAGCCGCTCCGGGGATTCGCGGCTGCTCGTCGGCCAGGCCATCAGCGCCGCCGAGGCGGCATCACCGAACGGATCGGCTACTCCCAGGGATCGACGCCCACCTCGTACGAGGCTTCCTCGTCCTTGTCGTGAAGGAAGCGCGGGTTCACCATGTCCTGGATCGAGCTGTCGCTGATCGGCCACGGCTGCCACTCGTCGCGCAGGAGCCCGAGAAGGAACTCGGCCATACCGCACGGGTACACCGACCATTCGAGGTCCCCGCGCGAGTACACCGCGACGGGCCATCGGTCCGGGTCCGGATCCGTCGTGATCCAGCACAGGGTGTCGGCCGCGGCTGTTTCCCCCCAGATGAGCAGGTCCTCCAGCCGGTGCCGGCCCTTCCCCGCGGGAGCCCACCGGTTGACCGACCTGTCCGCGAGCGCTGCCTTCGAGAGCCTGGAGACCGTGTTTCCCTTCCGCTCGTCCGAGGAGACGGCAGGGATGCAGATGCCGACCATCTGCTCGATCGAGCCGCTGCCGAAGGCTGCGACGAAGGCCCGGTAGTCGGCCGGGAAGGAGGTTCCGTGGACCCTCTCCGCCGCGCTCCAGTCGACGGTGTCCCCGCAGGTCGGCCCGACGCACGACAGTACTTCTCCGAGGCCCGCCATGGCGGCGGGCCGATCGTCACTCACGCCACGGCTCCCATCGGTTCGGGTACGGCGGTGAAGGCCGGGGTGGGGCGGGCAACGGCGTCGGACCCGGTGCGGCGGCTCCCCGGGTACGTCGTCGTGGGGCATCCGGCGTGGTCACGTCGTGAGGATCCTGGCCAGGCGTGCCGATTCCGTTCGGACGCGCTGGGGTGCGACCGGTGCGGCCAGGGCGTCGAGGGCTGGGACGGTGGTGCGGATGCCTTCGGCTGCCGCGCACTCGGCGGCGAGTGCGAGGGCGTCGGCGAGTCCACGCTTTCCGGGCTCGGCGGCGAACTCGGTGATCACGGCCGTGAGCACCGCCCATACCGTCCGGCCCGCTCCGCTGCGCGCGGCATCGGCCAGGGCGGGCAGGACCCGGTTCGGTTTGGCCACGGACAGTCGCCAGAGCGCCGCGAGCCATTCGCCGAGCAGCTCCGGCCGGAGCCGACCTCGTGCGGTCGCCGTCAGCAGGAAGTCCAGCGCGGCTGTGCGGTTCTCCGCTCGGGTGGCGCTCAGCCCGTAGGCGAGCAGGAGGTGGCTCACCGGTCCGAGCTCGCCCGGGACCTCCGCGAGCCGGGGCAGCAGGGGGTTGGTTCGGGGACCGGCCGTGTCCGCCTGTTCCACCGCGACGGGGACGCCGTGCGCGGCGACGGCATCCGGGTGCCAGGGCGCCAGCCAGGCCAGCTGGGCGAGTTCGGCGGGCGACATCCCCGGCACACCCATGAACCGGCTGGTCTCGGTCGGGTCGGGGAGGCTGTGGAGGAGGCCGGTGATGCCCTCGGGTGCGGGCGCGGCGCTGACGGCCAGCGGTGCGATGCGCGGGACCGTGGGCAGCGCCCGGCCCTGGATGCCGACCCGCTCGGGCAGCTCCAGGGGCTGGGTGTGGAACCGCCGGGGTGTGGGCGGCGCCGTGTCGGGGGGCAGGTCGCAGCCGAGTCCGGCGGCAGCGGCGCGGACGGCCGGCAGCGCGTGCGGGGCCACCCGGAGCAGGGCTTGGGCCAGATCCCCGGGCCAGGGATGGGCGCCGGCGGTCCGGTACGCCGTGAGCCGCTCGACGAGCACGGCCGGATCGATCGCGCCGTCGCCGGTCGTGGGAGTGGCGAGCAGGAGCGGTACCGGCGCGTCGGTGATCCGGCACGCCGCCTCGTGAACGCGCAGTGAGGGGATCACACCGGGGGTGCCCAGGTGGGCGGGGTGGTCGAGCAGCAAGGTCGTGTACCGGCCCGACTCGTGCGCTCGTCCGGTCAGGGCGTCGAGCAGGCAGCCGAGCGCTCCTCCGATGCTGCGGAACTCCCGGAACGAGGCCGGATTCGCGGTGCGCCGTGCGGCGAGCGGGGCCAGTGCCGTCCGAAGGGCGGCCGCGTCACGGTGGTGCTCCATGACGAGGGCGGCGAACACCGTTTCGAACTCGGCGGGGTCGGGCACGCCGGCGGCCATCACGGCACCCAGCCGCGCGGCGAGATCGAACGATCCGGCGGGTGCGGCCGGCAGCGTGACAGGCCCTGCGTGCGCCGGCGCGGCGGGCGCGTCCTCCTGCCGCTCGGCGGCCCGGGCCGGGATGGCCAGCAGGCGGTGGGCGTCCGCCTGGAGGGCAGGGCCGAGGGTGGCGGCGGCGGCGCGCACGGCCTCGGCGGTGGCGGGGGCGGTACGGGGCAGATGGCGGGCGACGAGCCGCAGGGCCTGTTCCTGGATCGCGGGAGCCGGGTGGGTGAAGGCCGCGGCGACGGCGGGCAGCAGTTCGTCGGCACCGGCCGGGTCGCGGCGCAGCGCGGCGTCGACCCGGCTCAGCTGGGCGGTGGCGAGGGCCTTCTCCGGGCGGGCCAGTACCCCGGCCGTCAGTTCGGCGAACTGCTCGGCCGGCAGCCGCGCGTCCACGGAGTGCAGCGCCGCCTGGGAGACCTTGGCGGCGCCCGGCGCACCGTCGGCGGCCAGTCGGACGTGGTCGCGGGCCCGGGCGAGGATCTCTTCGGCGTCGGGGGCCAGCGCCGTGTACAGCTGGAGGAATCCGCGCAGGTTTCCGGGCCGGTCACCGCGCAGCAGCCGGCCGAGGCAGAGGTCGATCAGTTCGGCGCGGTCGAGCAGGCCCTCCCCCGCCAGGGCGGTGAGCACCTTGGGCCACTCGTCGTCCGGCCCGGAGCAGGCGGCGGACGAGTGGGCGAACTCTGCTCCGACGTCCGGGACTTCGAAGAGTCGGCGGACGAACTCGGCGAGCCGGGGTTGCGGACGCAGCCAGGAGAGCAGCGAGTGGTGACGCCGCACCGGCTCGCGCAGACCCTGGTCGGCGAACCACTCGCCGATCTCCCGGTGGTGGTAGTGGATCAGCCCGCCCTCGCGCACCCAGCCGATCACGTAGCCGTCGGTGGTGGGGAGTTCGGCGCCGGACCAGACGGCGAGTCCGTGGGTGATGAGCCAGCGGGGGCCGTCGCCTCGTGCGGGCAGCCATTCGGCGAGCCGGACCGCGAGTTCGCGGTGGAACGCCGCGTCACGGTGCGGCGGGAGCAGGGCCAGCAGGAGGGTGTGAGGATCGGGGTTGGTGGAGCCGCCGCCGGGCAGCGGCCAGGTGATGCCGAGGAGGCGGCGGGCGGTCAGCCAGTCCAGGGCCTCGGCCGGAGTGGCGGCGGAGAGGATCCCGGCGAACTGCAGGGCGGCGAGCTGGTCGTACGCGACGGAATACCGGCGGGCGTCGCCCGAGGAGAGCTCGCGCAGCAGCTCGGTGCGGAGCTTGCGCAACGGGGTGCGCAGGTGGCGCAACCCGGCGGCGGGCACGGGGCCGAGCCGGTCGATCACCCCTTGCGGGATCCGGGCGTCGATGAGCGCGCGGGCCTCGTCCCAGCTGATCGTCTCGCTCGTACGGTCGGTCACGGCGCCCCCACTCGGTCCGGCTGATGATCGAAACCTAGCGCGCCGCACCGACAGCGCACGCCGCGGGCTCCGGGACGCGACCGGCCGGCGGTGACGTGCAGGCCCGCGCCCACGGTGTCGGAGCCGTCGCCCCGCTGTCGTCGCAGGAGTGCGGGCCTGCGTGCCGGCACCCGGCGGCGCGCCCGCGCCGACCCCATAGTTGAACATGTTCAAAGTGGTGCGCCATGATGATGCCGAACGGGAGCCCCCCCGGCCCTGACCAAGGGTTTCGGGCCGCCCCGCCCAACCCCGCCCTGCCCCGGCGCACCCGCGCGCCCCGGCAGCGGAAGAAAGGACCGTCCGCCGTGCTGACACCCTGGCAGACCCGGCCGGCCGCCGCCGCGGTCGCCCTGATGTGGGGCTACGAGGGCCTCTGGTGCAAGATCTACCCCGGCCGCGCCGACCAGCGCGCCATCGTGGAGGGGCTGCCGCTCCTGCCCGAGAGCGCCGTGTCGGCGCTGCTGATCACCATCGGCCTGGCCGAGCTGGCCCTCGGCATCTGGGTGCTCAGCGGACGCCGGGCCCGGCTCGCAGCGGTCGTCCAGACCCTGCTGGTCGTCGGGTTCAACACCGGCGGCCTGCTGTTCGGCGCCGATCGCATCCCCGAACCGGGCCGCCTCGTCGTCCAGGACATCGCCTTCGTGGCCCTCATCTGGACCGTCGCCGCAGCCCACCGTCACCACCACGCCCGACCGATCGCGCTCACCGCATGACCACCACCCCCTGGAGCGAGGGCCGACTGCTCAGCCTCCAGACCCGCCGCCCCCGTGTCCTGTTCGGCCGCATGTACGAGGACCCGGCCGTCGAACTCGCCGCCTTCCCCCCGCCCGGCGCCCGCGTGCTCTGCATCGCCTCGGCCGGCGACACCGCCGCCACCCTGGCCGCCGCCGGGTACGACGTCACCGCCATCGACGTCAACCCGGCCCAACTCGACTACGCCCGCGCCCGGCTCACCGCGGCCGCACCCGCCACCACCGGCTCCGCGGAACACCTGCTCGCCGCCGGCCGGACCGTCGCCGCCGTCCTCCCGGCCTGGCGACCCGCCGCCCTGGAACGCTTCCTGCGCCTGGACGACCCCGCCGCCCAGGCCCACCACTGGCACCGCCACCTCGACGGCCCCGGCCTACGGCTGCTGCTCGCCGCCACCCTGCGCCCGGCTGGCACACTCGCCGCCGCCGTCCGGCCCGCCTTCCTGGACGTCCTGCCGCGCCGCTTCGACACCGCCCTGCGCGCCCGCCTGGCCCGCGGCCTCGCCCGCCACCCCAACGCCGACAACCCCTTCGCCTGGCGCCTGCTCCTCGGCCGCGAACTCCCCGGCACACCCACCACGCCGAGCACGCCGAGCACGCCGACCACGGCGCCCGTCCGACTGCTCGCCGGTGACGTCCTCCAGCACCTCGAACGCTCCCCGGCCCGCCACTACGACGCCGTCACCCTCTCCAACGTCCTGGACGGCCCCGGCCCCGCCTTCGCGCACCGCCTGCGCGCCGCCGTGGGCCACGCCGTGCGTCCCGGCGGAACCGCCGTCCTGCGCAGCATCCGGGAACCGGGCCCCGCCGGCCCCGGCGCCGCGGCCCAGGACCGCTCCCTGCTCTGGGGCGTCGTCCGGGTGCTCCGGCTCTGAAGGCCGCCCGCCCCCAGCTCCGCCCACCGCCGAACGCCACTCGAACTCACCGACGGAGTCGACCGTGCGACACCTGCTGCAACGCCATCCCTTCCCGATGCGCACCCGCTTCGCGAACTCCCTCGTCCTCACCTACGCCCTCCCACCACACCTCCTCGCTCCCCTCCTGCCGCCCGGCCTCACCCTCGACACCTACACCGACCCCACCGGTACCGAACACGGCTTCGTCGCCGCCGCCGTCGTCGACACCCGCGCGCTGCGCCCGGCCGCCCTGCCCGCCCGCCTCGGCCGCGACCTCATCCTCACCGGTTACCGCGTCTTCACGCGCTTCCCCACCCCGGGCGGACGGACCATGCGCGGACTGCGCATCCTGCGCTCCGACACCGGCGACCGGCTGATGGCCGTCGGCGGAAACCTGTTCTCCCGCTACCGGTACCACCACGCCAGGATCGGAACCCGGACGCTCGGCGACACCCTGGAGTTCAAGGTGCTCAGCTCCGACGGCCACGCCGACCTGCACGTCCGGGCCGACCTGGCGAGCACCCCGGCCCCCCTGCCGCCCGGCAGCCCGTTCGCCGACGCCCGCGCCGCCCGCAGGTTCGCCGGCCCGCTGCCCTACACCTTCGAGTACGAGTCGCAGACCCGCTCCATCATCGTCGTCAAGGCCACCCGCACCCACTGGGACCCCGTCCCGGTGAGCGTCGACGTCCCCCGGTTGACGTTCTTCGACCACGGCCCCTTCGCCGGGAGCCACCCCGTCCTCGCCAACGCGTTCCACGTCGCCGACGTCGACTACGGCTGGGAGTCCGGTCACCGCCGCGCCCTCGACGGAGCCCCGCGGTGACCGGCCGACCCGCCGATCCCGGGCACCGGCCCTCCGGCGTCCGCGAGGTGATCCGCTACAACTGGCCGATGTACGCCGCCGGCGCGGCCACCACCGTCGCCGGCTGGGCGCTGGCCCGTCACCTCCCCGGCCGGCCCGCCACCCTCGCCCGAGCCGTTTCGACCACCGCCGCCGCACTCCTCACCACCAGCACCCTCGCCACCTGGCATGTCTACGACCGCTCCGAACTCCACACCTACGACTGGCTGCCCGAGCTGCTCCCCGACGGCCCCGGAGACCACCTCGTCGTCTCTACCGGGCTCGACGAGGCCAGCCGCCCCATCGCCGCCCGCCACCCCACCGCCCGCCAACTCGTCGCCGACCTCTACGACCCCGCCCTGACCACCGAAGGGTCCATCCGGCGCGCCCGCCGCCACGTCCCGCCCGCACCCGGCACCGTCCCCGCCCACCCCGGCGCCCTGCCCGCCGCCACCGCCTCCCTCGACACCGTGCTCACCGTCCTCGCCGCCCACGAACTGCGCCGGCCCGCCGACCGCACCGCCCTGTTCGCCGAAGCCGTCCGCACCCTGCGCCCCGGCGGCACCCTCCTCCTGGTCGAGCACCTGCGCGACCTCGCCAACACCGCGGCCTACGGCCCCGGCGCCTGGCACTTCCAGCCACGCGCCACCTGGCTGCGCCACGCCGCCGAGGCCGGAATGCACCCGGCCGCCGAACGACGGATCGCCACACTGATCACCGCCTTCGCCTTCCGGAGCCCGTCACATGATTGAACTGTTCACCCTGGAAGCCCAGTTGAGACTGGTCGGCGCGGCCCTGGTCGGAGTGGGCCTGTTCCACGCCGTGCTGCCGCGAATCGTCCAGTGGCCCGGCGACCTGGCCGGCACCAGCCTGCTGACCCGCCAGGTCTCCTACGTCCACCTCTTCTTCATCGCGCTGACCTGTGCCCTGCTCGGCCTGCTCCCGCTCTGCCTGGCCCCCGAGCTCCTCGCCGGCACCCGCCTGGGCACCGCCCTCCTGGCTGGCCAGACACTCTTCTGGGGCCTGCGCTGGCTGTTCGAGTTCGCCGTCTTCTCCCCGAAGCTCTGGCGCGGCGACCCCGTGCGCACCCTCGCGCACCTCGGACTCTCGGTCCTCTGGACGTGGGTGGCCTCGGTCTTCTCGCTCGCCCTGTGGTGGGTGCTCTAGGCCTGTCCGGAGCCTGGCGGACGGTGCACGCGTGCCGACCGGGGGCCACACAGCGGGTACCGCGCTGCCTGACGCCCCGGTTGCCGGCCCGCCGTCTACGAGCCGGCCCGGGCCCGGCGGGTGGCCGCCTCCTCCCGCAGCACGCTGTAGCGGACGCTGTCGCGCCACCGACCGTCCCGGAACACCACGCTGCGCAGCACTCCCTCCCGCGTGAACCCGGCCTTCTCCAGAGCGCGTTGCTCGGCGAAGTTCTCCGTGTCGGTGTCGGCTTCCACCCGCGCCACCGGCGAGTACCCGAACAGGTAGTCCACCAGCAGGACCTGGGCCCGCGTCCCGATGCCCTGCCCCCGGGACCCGGGGAGCAGCTGGATGCCCATGCTCCAGTAGTACGAACGCGACACGGTGTCCACCCGCCGCCACCCCACGAACCCGTGGAACTCCCTGCCGGTCTCGACCGCCAACTGCCCGCGGTCGTCACCCAGCAGCCGGTTCTCGGCCCACCTGCGCCGCCAGACGCCCGGGTCGGTCCAGCCGAACCACTGGAACGACCCGACCGCCTCCGGGTCCTGGACCAGTTCTTCCAAGGTCCCGAGCTCGCTCTCGGCCACCGGTCGCAGCATCACATTGTCATATGCCATGCCGGGGAGTGTAGTTCCAGCCACCGGGCACCGAGCAGGAGCTTCTTCACCCCGCGCCCCGCCCGGCCTCCGCCGGCGGATCCGCGGCCGTCTCCCACCACCCGGGCCGTTCCCGCCGATCACCCGCCGGAGGGAACCGATGATCACTCCGGTGCCGTCCACACCGCGAGGGCCGCGTCGCGGACGTCGGGGTACGGGTGGCGGCGCAGGGAATCGAGTGCGGTGCGCCAGTCGGCCGGCCAGCCGAGGCTGCTGCCGTAGGAGCTGACCAGGGCGCCGGCGAGCAGACCCGAGGAGAGGGTGCCGACCGCGACCAGTCGGTGGACCGCGGCCAGAGCGGCCGCCGGCGCCGGGGCCTGGGCCTGGGCCGCGGCGAGACGGGAGCGCAGCCCGGTGGCGGCGCTCGCGGCAAGGACCGGGCGGTCGGCCAAGGTGCCGGCCAGGTTGGCGAGTTCGTCACCGAAGGTCGGAGAGTCCGCCTCGATGGCGGCCACTGCCAGAGGAGCGCCCAGGGCCAGCAGCGCCGGTTCGCTCAGCAGCATCGCCGCCATGGCGCGGGTGGTCGCGCGGACGGCTCCCGGTGACGCGCCGGCGCCCCAGTACTGGCCGATGAGCGCGGTGATCCGCTGACGGGCCGGGTGGTCGCGCCCCTCCAGGGCTGGCTCGCCGGCACGGACGGCCTCGATCAGGGTGGACAGCGTCCGTGCCATGACGCTGCCCGGGGCGCAGCCTCCGAGCGGGTGCGGCGCGTCGGATCCCGCGAGGCGGCGTACGGCCTGGGCCGCCTCCTGCCACCTCCCGTGGTGGTCGATCGCGGTGACCGGCCGTGCCAGGGCCGCCACGGTGTGCGGTGCGTAGCGCCCCCAGAGGACCACGTGGTCGAGAGCGGGGGCGGCGATCATCGGATCGTCGTCGGTCGCGAGGCGTGCGGCCAGTTCGACGGCGCGGGGGCGCAGTGCGTCGGGCAGCTCGTGGAGGCGGAGGCTGGCCACCAATGCGGGCCGCAGGCCCGGCGAGACGTCGGCCGCGTCGACGAGGACGTCCCACAGCTGAAGGGTGTCCAGCCGTGCGGCCGCCTGTTCGACGACGGTGACGCGCACGTCGGGATGCTGCTCGGGTGCGCGGTAGGCGTCGTCGAGGATCACGGCGGCCCGGGCCGCGGGCAGGTGGGCGGCGGCCAGCCGGATCGCCTGTTTGCGGCTGGTGACCTTGGCCGCGGGGTCGGTCGCGATGCGGGCGAGGGCCGGGGCGAGGTCGGCGGCCGGCACGAACCGGGCGACCGCGGAGGCCGCGTACAGGGCGACGCGGGCCCGGTTGTCCCCGGCGTGGGCGAGCAGGTCGGGCAGCGCGTCGGCGGGCCGCCCGATCCGCGGCAGGGCGGCGAGCGCGACCTCGGCGAGCAGGGCGGCGGTCGGGTCCTGGTCGGCGGGAACGGTGTCGGCGTGGGCGTAGCGGCGCAGCAGTGCGGGGCCGTGGCCGGGGATCCTGGCCGCGGAGCGGAGCGCGGCGGCGCGTTCCTCCATGCGGCGGGTGGTGTCGGCGGCCGTGCGGGCCAGTTCCTCGGCTGCCGTCCGCTGCTGGCGCGGCAGCCAGCGGTCGGCGAACGTCACGTCGAGGGGTGTCCGGCCGAAGCGGGGCGGGGCCGTGCCGTCCCGGTCGGCGGTGGGGTCCGCGGGGGCGGGGGTGAGCAGCGTGTCGAGCAGGTCGGTCCGTACGCCGGTCAGCACGGCCTGCACCGGGGCGAGGGTGGCGGCGGACGGTTCGATCGCCAGCACGTCGGCGACGCGGTGCGCGCGGGTCGCGGGGTCGTTCAGCAGGTGGGCGGCGGCGCGCGTGAAGGCGCGGTCGTCCCCGCCGCGCAGGACCTGCTCCAGCAGCCCGGCCAGCAGGGGTGCCCGTGCGGTGCGCCGGCCGAGGTGATCGGTGAGCGCGAGGAGCAGCTCGGCCTCGCGCGAGTGTGCCGAGCGTTCCAGCAGCGGCCTCAGCTCGGCCGTGACGGCCTGCTCCCTGCCTCGGGGAACGTCGAGGACCGGCGCGCCGGTGGCGTCCAGGGCCCGGACGGCCCAGTCGAGCAGTTCCCGCGCGCCGGTGCCGGCGTGCTCGGCCAGCACCCGGCAGGCCAGCCGCGAGAGCGCGGCACGCGTGGCCGGCGAGCAGTCCCGGGCGCTCAGGGCGTCCCGGGTGAGTCGTTCCAGCGGCCCGGCGGCGGTGGAGTCGAAGAGCGCCGGTGGCACCGTCGTGACCTCGTTCAGCACGTCGCGGCGTACCGGGTCCTGCTCGTTGCGCAACCGCCCGAGCAGTTCGAGGGTCTCGTGGAGGGTCTGCGGATCCGCGGAGTACGCGGCCTGCCGGACCAGCAGCTCCCAGGCGTGGGCGCGCTCCCACACGTCGGCCGTCCTGGTCCGCGCCAACAGCTCGGGCCGGGCCTGCGCCGCAGGGAGGTGCGTGAGCGGAGCCGGGTCCTCGTCGTCCTGTTCCAGCCGCTCGCGGGCGCGGGCCTGCCGCTCCCGCTCGGGGAGTTCGGCCAGGACGTCAGAGGAGTACCAGACCCGGGACGGGCCCGGCACGGCGGCCACCGCGTCGTAGAGGGCCGCGCGCCGGTTCGGCGGCAGGCTCCGCAGGAGCGCGCGGTGATCGGCGTGGTGCCGGTGGGCGAGTTCGGCGACGACGGCGAGGGGCGCCGTCACCAGTCGGCGGGCCAGGGCCGCGGTCGGCGGCGGATCGTGGCGCGTGCGCTCGGAGGCGAGCAGCAGTCGGGCGGTGCGCTCGGCGTCCACCGCGGCGAGATCCGCCAGGCGGTCGAACAGCGGCGCGGGGAACGTGAGACCGTAATGACGTATCGGATGCAGCTCCAGCAGCTCCAGCGCCAGCACCGGCTCCCGGCCGGCCGCGGCCGCCAGGCCGCATGCCTGCCTCTTCCAGAACGCCGGCCTCAACGCGTAAGGCAGAGCGTCGAGTTGCCGTCGTGCCTCGTCCAGGACGGCCACCGGGTGGCGGCGCCCGAGGGAACTGGAGAACGTGAGCGCATGGGCGAGTCCCGGGAGCTCGCGGGCGACGAAGCCGGGCGAGCAGGCCGGCAGCAGCCGGGCCGCCTCGGTGGCGCCCCAACGCTCTCGCAGCGCGGGCACCAGGCTCTCGGCCGGCGCCGTCCTGCCCGAGGCCAGGACGGAACGGATCAGCCCGTCCCGCAGGGCGGTCGGCGCGGCGAGCACCGCCCGCTCGACCGCCTCGTCCGGCACCGCGAGCTCCCGCACCGCGCGCAGGGCGTAGCGGCGCACCACCGGGTCGGGGTCGGTCAGTCGCGCGGTCAGATGGCCGACGTGGCGGGCGGCGAAGGCCGCGAGAGCGGCGAGCCCGCGCTCGTACGGGCCGCGGCGGTCCAGTTCGTCGAGGAGCCGGTCGAGTTGACCCGCGTGCGCGAGGCGGGTGGCGGTGCGTGCGGTCGCACGCAGTCGCAGGGCATGGGGCAGCGGATCGACGACGGCCAGCAGCCGGTCGGCGGAGGATTCAGGCATCGCCGGCGATTGTGCCGGAGGGCGACGGGGCGGGGCACCTGATTATCGATCGGGTGCCTCCGACCCGTCGTCCGGCGGGCCGTGGCCGTCCGGGCCGGACCGCCACGGCGAGCCGTCCGTGGCGGGGGCGCCGGATCAGCCGATCAGGGTGTCCTTCAGCCAGGGGGCGATCACGGCCATCGCCTCGCCGAAGCGCGAGATGGCGCAGTGGCCGGTGTCCGGGATCAGTTCGACCCGGGTGTCCCGGCGGCCCTTGAACACCAGGGTGTCGTCCAGTGGGACGTGGACGTCCTGGGTGCCGTTGACCACCAGCATCGGCCCGTTGGCGTCCTGGTCCAGCAGCGGGCGCAGGTCGAAGGCCGCGAAGGCCGCCTCGCGCTCGGCCGTGGTCGGCATGGCGTCGAAGCCCAGGGCGTTGCCGACGATGCCGTCCATGCCGAAGGCGAAGCCGCGGCCCGGGGCGAAGGAGCGCTCCACCGGGCCGCCGAGCACCACGGAGGCGTCCACCGCGCCGGTCAGTCCCGTCCGGGCGGAGTAGTAGCCGCCCATCGAGATGCCGAAGTGGCCGACCTTCCCGTTGCCGGCCGCGCGGGCGAAGGAGACCAGTCCGGCGACCACCTCGGCCCCGCCGTCGGGGGTCATCGGCAGGTGGGCGGTCTCGCCGGTGCCGGCGAGGTCGAACAGCAGGAGTCGGGCCGGCAGGGCGAACGCGAGCTGCTCCCACATGCCGTGCAGGTCGGTCTTCCAGGAGTCCACCCCGCCGCTGGCCAGCACGATCGGCGCGTCGGCGGGCAGACCGGGGGCGGCCATCAGGTGGATCGGCAGGGTGGCCTCGCCGCCGCGGTACGGCAGGGTGAGCGCGCGTCGCTCGAACTCCACCGGGAAGCCGGGGGCCGCGAGGACGTACTGCTCGACCTGGCGGGCGAGCGCGGTGCGCTTCGGGCCGTCGGCCAGGGAGGGGAACTTGGCCCAGCCGTACGCCTGCGCGGCCTGGCGGTGGCGCCCGGCCCCGGCGTGCCGGGCAGCGAGGGCGGACCACTCGTACACCCAGCTGCCGGGCCGGTCGGGCCACATCTCGGTGACGGCGGCGCGGACCGCGTCCACCTCGTCGACGGACAGGCCGAGGGTCATCTGCGGGTAGCGCTCGACGAACAGGTCCTGTGGGTCCAGGGGCCAGGTGAAGGACATGGTGGTGCCTCCTGCTGTGCTTAAAGCCGGAACTCTTGCATTAGCGACTATGCGCCCGGGCCACACTTAATGCAAGACACCCTGCGTTAAGGTGGTGGTCGAGGTGATCGACACATGACCGAGGAAGAACCGGAGCAGATCCGCCGCCGCCCCGGCGGCCGCGCCGCGCGCGTGCGCCAGGCCGTGCTGACGGCCGCCATGGAGGTGCTGGCCGAGGACGGCATCGCCCGGCTCAGCATCGCCGGGGTCGCGGCCCGTGCAGGAGTCAACGAGACCACGGTGTACCGGCGTTGGGGCACTCGGGAGAAGCTCGTGCTGGACGCCATGCTCGCCGGGAGCGACGAGGGCGTCCCCGTCCCCGACACCGGAGCCGTCCGCACCGACCTGGCCGCCTTCGCCCGCGCGCTGGCCGAGTACCTCGCCACCCCGACCGGCCGCTCCGTCGCCCGGGCGGCCTCGCTCAGCTCCGACGACCCCGACCTCGCCGAGGCCTGGCAGGCCTTCTGGCAGACCCGCCTCGATCAGGCCGGCGCCATCGTCGACCGGGCCGTCGAACGGGGGGAACTCCCCGCGGGCACCGACACGGCCCTGGCACTGGAACTGCTCTGCTCCCCGCTCCAGACCCGCTCCCTTCTGGGCCACCGCCCGATCGAGCCGGACCTGCCGGAGCGCTTGACGGACCTGGTGCTGGACGGACTGCGGGGAGGAGCCAAGGGCTGACCCGCGTCGTTCACGAGTGCCGCGGGTGCGGTCGGGGCCACTCGCCGGCAGCCGCCACGCCGGAGCGGTAGTGGCCCGCCGGGGGCTCAGGTCCCGTACGCCGCTGATGAGTCAGGGCGTTCCAGGTGTCGGCGAGGGACATGTCGGTGCCGTCCCGGCGGGCCGACCGCGCCAGGATCGGCATCCCGACGGAGACCGTCACGGCGACGGCGGCAGCTCCGGAGGCCGTACCCGCGCGGCCGCCGCCCGGACCGCCGCCACCACCCGGTCCAGGGGGACGCCGGTGGGGACGGTCACGCCCAGCGCGGCGACCGTCCCCACCGGGCCCAGCACCGGAGCGGCCACCGACACCTCGCCCAGCCGGAACTCCTCGGCGCAGACCGCGAGACCCGCCGCCCGAACCCGGGCGAGCTGACCGGCGAGGACACCCGCGGAGACCACCGTGTGCCGGGTGTGCCGGGGCAGCTCCGCCGGCGGGACGGCGAGCAGCACCTTCCCGTACGCCGTCGCGTGCGGCGGCGGCCGCTCCCCGCTCACCAGGCACAGCACCCCGCCGGCCGGCGGGGCGGCGAGCACCGCCAGGTCCGCGTGACCGCCGGTCCGGGCACCCAGCGCCCGCAGCGCGGGCAGCGCCGCGTCGAGGAGTCCGCGCGGACAGGGCGCCGCCGCACCGAGGACCCGCAGCCGGAGCCCCAGCCGGTACCTGCCGTCCGCGCCCCGTTCCAGACCGCCCCACGCCACCAGCTCCCGCACCAGGCGCAGCGCCGTCGGCGCCGGGAGCCCCGTGCGGGCCGCGATGTCGGTGAGCCGCAACGCCGCCGGGCCGCCGCCCTCGAAGGCGTCCAGCACCGAGAAGAGCCGTCCTGCCACGCTCTCGCCCAACGTCCCGCCCCTGTCCCCTTGGTTCCATCGGTCGGACTTCCACTCAGTGGAAGCCCGGACTTCCCGCCCCCGTCCGGGCCGTACGAGGCTCAACACATGAACCTCGGTCTCACTTCCGACACCCTGCTGTCCACCACCCGGGCCGTCCGCCACCGGCTCGACCTCACCCGGCCGGTGCCCCGCGCGCTCCTGGAGGAGTGCGTCGACCTCGCCGTCCAGGCGCCCACCGGCCGCAACCGGCAGCGCTGGCACTTCGTCATCGTCACCGACCCGGCCCGCCGGGCCGTCCTCGCCGACCTGTGGCGGGCGAGCCTGGGCGTCCCCGAGGCCCACCAGCCGCTGCCCGCCCGGGACGTGCGCCGGGCCGAGGTCGCGCCGGGCGTGATGGAGCGGGTGTACACGGGCGTCGAGCACCTGTACCGGCATCTGCACGAGGTGCCCGCCTACGTCATCCCCTGCGTCGAGGGACGCACCGAGGGCCTCTCCGTCACCCACCAGGCCGGCACCTGGGGGTCGATCCTGCCCGCCGCGTGGAGCTTCATGCTGGCCGCCCGCGAGCGCGGCCTCGGCACCGTGTGGACGACCGGGAACCTGCCGCTGGAGCGGGAGTTCGCGCAGGAGCTCGGCATCCCCTACCCGGAGGTCATGCAGGCCGCCTTCATCCCGGTCGCGTACACCGTCGGCACCGACTTCCGCCCCGCCCGGCGGATCCCGCGCGAGCAGGTCCTGCACTGGGACCGCTGGTGATCCGCCCGGCGGGCGGTGGGCCGCGCCCGTCACGGTGAGGACCGTCCTGGTCGGTGTCCTGGCGCTCGGCGTTCGGTCCGCCCCGGTCCCGGACCAACCGGAGCGGCGGCCGTGCCCGAGGACGTCGACGGTCGTTGTCGAGACTGTCGACCAGTTCCACACGAAGGCAGGCGAACACCGTGACCGACATCGACTGGGACCACCCCAAGGACCCCGGGCCGGGCACCTGGCAGCTGGACCACGTCAAGTTGTACGTGGGCTCGAACGGCGCCGAGGGCCGGGAGTGGAACGGCACCCAGACCCTGCTGCTGACCACGGTCGGCCGGGTCTCCGGGCAGGCGGTGCGCACACCGCTCATCTACGGCGAGGAAGGCGGCCGCTACCTCGTCGTCGCCTCCAAGGGCGGGGCCGACGAGGCGCCCCTGTGGTACCGGAACCTGACCGCCGATCCCCGGGTACGCGTCCAGGTGGGCCCGAAGGTCCTCCAGGGCACCGCCCGCACCGCCACCTCCGAGGAGCGGGCCGCCTTCTGGCCCGTGATGGTGGGCCACTGGCCCGCGTACGACGAGTACCAGGCCAAGACCGACCGCGAGATCCCGATCGTGGTCATCGACCCCGCCTGACCGACGTACGGACCGACAGCGGCCCGGCGGGGCTGTCCCGCAGGCTCGCCCGCCGGCTACGGCTCGGTGAGAGCGCCGTCGCCCCCGGCCCGGACGGCGGCGCCGAATCGCCACGCCTCGATGTCGCGGTAGTGGATCGGCCCGGGGCCACGGCCGATGTTGCTGCCGACGAGGTGGAGACGTTCGGCCCGCCACGGCCGGCCCACGAACCCGGCGAGCCCGGCCGCGGCCCGCGGCACGCTGGTGGGATCGTCGCGGCGGGCCCGCGCCAGGGTCAGATGGGGGCGCAGCGGGCGGTCGTTGAACTCGATCCCGCAGGACCTGATCAGGCCCCGGACGTCGGCGGCGAGCTGGTGCAGTCCCTCCAGGTCCCCGTCGATCCCGCTCCACAGCAGTCGCTGGTCGAAGTGGCCGCCGCCCCGCAGTCCCAGCTCCAGGGCGGGGTGCGACGCCGCCGTACCGGCCAGCGCCGACCGCAGCAGCGGCACTGCCGTGGACGGCAGTTCACCGAGGAAGGCGAGGGTGATGTGCCAGTCCTCGATCCGGTTCCAGCGCAGCCGCGGGTACCCGGCGTAGGCGGGCCGCAGGGCCCGGGCCAGTTCGTCCTTGGCGTCGTCGGGCGGGGCCAGCGCCACGAAGACGCGCAGGGTCGAGGGCTCGGGGGGAACGTCCACGAGGGGGGAGGTTAGCCGAGGACAGGTCGCCCGCGCTCGCCGGTGCCGCCGGGGCCGACGCCCTGACCGCCGGCCGCCACCTTGCCGCGGGCACCGCGCCGACCCGGGACGCAGCGCCGGCGCCGCGGCCCTGCTCCACCGCGGTGACGGCGCCCGCCTCGCCGGGCAGCCACAGCTCGGCGGTGCACCGGGGCTCGGGGCCGCCGGCAGCAGCGGCCTCGAACGTGCGCCGGACCGGCGCGGCCGTCTTCTCCCGGAACCTCGCCCAGGCGTCCTCGGGGTCACGGTCGGCGCGGCTGCGGCCGCCCGCTGCCGGCGGGCGCTCAGCTGCCCGGCCGGCCGCCCCCTGCCGCGGCAACCACGAACCAGTGGGCCGGCAGCGCGACCCGGGTGCCGTCCGGATGGCGCTCGCTCATCGCGAGGTCGGTCCCGCCCTGGTCGAGGACCTCCAACCCGGCGCCGCGCAGCAGCTCGGGCACCTCCCCCGGGGCGACCTCGGCCGGGCGCAGTTCGTGCTTGCGGACCTGGCGGAGCTTCTCCGGCGGGCCACCGGGCCGTTCGGCGACCTGCTGCAGCACCGTCTTGGCGGCGCCGGTCGGCTCGACCACGAAGCCCCGGCCGCGCCGGCCGAGCAGCAGGGCGACGGCGGCCGCGACCGGCGCCCGGTCGGCCGGGTCGCTCTGGTGGAGCACGGCCCGCAGGTAGACGTTGGCCTCGCCGAGTCGGTCGCCGAGGCGCCGCACCCCCGCCAGGTCGGTGAGGTCGAGCTGTTCGAACTCGGCCACCGCGTCGCGGTCCGCCCGCCGGGCGTGCGCCACGGCCGAGGCGGACAGGTCGACGCCCACCGCCCGCGGGAAGTGCCCGGCCAGGTAGCGGGTCTGGGTGCCGTTGCCGCAGCCGAGGTCGACGATCGGCAGCGTGCGGTCGGCGTGGGCCGCGAGCAGTGCGGTGTGCGGGGCCGCCGTCAGCGTCGCGTCCGCGTCCCAGAACGCCTCGCCCGGCTCGCCCGTGTTCTCGGCCCAGAAGCCCTCCCATGCGCGTACGTAGCGCTCCGAAGCACTCATCGGCAGGTCTTCTCCCCTGTGTCGTGGCAGCGATGACAGCCTCCATACCGGCCCTGGCACCAGCGGAAACCACGCGGCCGAATCCTTCACACCTCGTTCGACCCCACACCGGGAAACCACCCGATCGGTGCATCCCGGCCGGCGGCATCGGTCGAGGCGGCGCACGCCCGCACCCCCCGGCCCGACGAGGCCGTGCCCGGACGGTGCGGGAGGTGCGGTCGGCCGGAGCCGAGGAATCCACGCGATTCCCGGGCCGGCGCCACCCTCACCCGGGTGGCCGCCGACGGATCGGTACTGTGGCCGGACACCCTGTCGAGAGGCGCCCTCCCCCATGGCCAAGAACGCCGCCGAACCACGTGCCGCAGCCCGCAAGCCCCTGCTGCAGCTGACCGGCGTCAGCCGCTCCTACGGCGAGCGGGAGGTGCTGCACCCCGTGAGCCTGTCGCTGGCCGCCGGAGAGTGCGTGGCGCTGCTCGGACACAACGGATCGGGCAAGTCGACCCTGCTCAGGGTCGCGGCCGGACGCGACGTACCCAGCAAGGGCACCGTGCGCTTCGACGGCATCCCGATGGACGAGAACGACCCCCGGGTCCGGGCCCGGGTGGCGGTGGTCGGCGACACCGTCGCCTGCTATCCCGACCTGACCGTCCGCGAGCACCTGCTGCTGGTCGCGGTCGCCCACGGGGTCGCCGACGCGCCCGACTGGGTCTCCCACGTACTGAACGACCGGATGCTCACCGAGCGGGCCGACGCACTGCCCTCGGCCCTCTCCTCCGGGCAGATGCAGGCCCTGCTGCTGGCCTGCGCCCTGGTGCGCCCGCGCGATCTGCTGCTGCTGGACGAACCCGAACAGCGGCTCGACCCGGACGCCCGCCGACACCTCGCCGACCTGCTCAAGGCCGAGCTGGCCGACGGCGTCGCCGTGTTGCTGGTCACCCACCACACCGACCTCGCCCTGGACGTGGCCGACCGGGTGGTGGTGCTGGAGGACGGCAGGATCCTCAAGCAGGGCGCGACCCACAAGGTACTGGCGGCTGAGTCCACGGCCCGCACCGCCGCAGGCCCGGCGGGTGCCCGGTGACCGCCGTTCACCCGCAGACCGACCACGCCACCGAGGCCTGGACGGACGACGACGACTGGACCGACGAGACACTCGCCCTGCTGCGCGCCCTGCGCGCCCCCCACCGGCGCAACCGCGCCAAGTCGGTCGGCTTCGCCGTCTACTGCGTGATCCTCATCCTGATCATCTGGGGCGGCGTGCCCAGCCTCGGCCTGTTCCTGCAGGCGTCCATGGGCGCCGACTACACCGGCCACGGCGGCGATCTGCTCGCCGCGATGCCCGCCGGCATCACCGCGATCGGGCTGGCCACCTTCCTCCTGCTGGTCCGGGACGGCCTGTGGCGCGGCCCGGTGGTGCCGCCCCGGGCGGCGACCGACTGGCTGCTGACCCACCCCGTCCGGCCCCGCCCGGTACTTCGACCGTGGTTCTGGCTCTCCTGCGCCGTGGCCGCGTTCCCCGGCCTGGTGGCGGCGGTCGGCGGCATGATCGCGCTCGGGCTGACCGTCCGGGTCGGCCTGCCGGCCGCGCTCGGCTGGTGCCTGCTCGGGGGGCTCTGCGTACCGCTCCTGGCCACCTGCGCCGCGCTGGTGGTGGAGCGCGGCGACCGCGCCGCCCACTGGGTGCGCCGGCTCACTCCGTACCTGACACTGTTGATCATCGCGCTGGCGGGGCAGAGCGCGCTGGCCGTCGCCGGTCACCCGGTGCACTGGCTGGAGCTGGTCGAACTGTGGTCCGGGCCGTGGGGCTGGGCCGCGATCGCCGCACTGGCGCCGACCCCGTCCGCCGTGGCGGGCGGCTGGACGGCCGCCGCGCTCCTGCTGGTGTCGACCGCTGCCGCCCTGGTGCTCGCCGACCGGGCCGCCGCGACGGTGCCGCTGGCCCGGCTGCGGGAGCGGGCCAGGACGGCCGCCGGGGTGCTGACCGCGCTCCGCACGGTCGAGCTGCGCAGCGCGCGCCTGGCGGTGAACAGTGCCAACGGCAGCGCCCGGCAACGCCGGCTCCGGCTGCCGGCGCCCCGGCGGGCCTGGCTGGTGGTGCCGTGGCGGGACGCCCTCGCCCTGCTCCGCTCCCCCGCCCGGCTGGGCCGCGCGGTGGTGCTGGCGGTGCCCGCACTGCTCAGCGCCGTCCTCGCGCACGGCGCCACGGGCGGGCTGTCCTGGCTGACCACCGCCGCCGCACTGGTCTTCGGCTACCTGGCCGTCGCGCAGCTGCTGGAGCCGGCCCGGATCGAGACGGACGACGTCCGGCGGGCCTCCTGGTCGCCCTATCCGTTCGCCGGCCTGATGCTGCGCCATGCGATCGTCCCGACGCTGGCCGCGGTCCTGCTGGGGCTGGCCTGCACCGGGACGCTGCTGGCGGCGGGCACCGGCCCGGCGGCCTGGCTCGCACCGGCCGCCGCGCCGGCCCTGGTCGCGGCCGGGCTGGTGAACGCCTGCCGCGGGGTGCTGCGCAAGGACCTGATGTTCTCCCCCGCCCAGGGCGCGGGCGGCGGGACGGGCCCGCTGATCTTCGCCGCCTGGTACGCGGCCGGACCCGCCGTGGGCGTGGCGGCGCTGACGCCGATGTTCTCCTCGGCGCTACGCGGCGGGACGGCCGTGCCGGTCGGCAAGGCCGCCCTGATGGCGGTGGTGGTCGCCGTCCTGCTGCTGCGCTGGGCACAGGCCAGGGCGGCGAAGATGAGCAAGGCCCGCCCGGTCGGCGCGGCCTGAACGGAGGAGCGACCCCGTCCGCGTCCACGGGGTCGACCCGGCCCGTCGGCGGGCCGGACGTGGTGCGTCCGGCCCGCCAGTGGGATCAGGTCGGGTCGGCCACCCGCCCCAGCGCCTCGACCTGTTCCTCCGGCAGGTACGCGGGCGGGACCTCGCGCCCCCGTCCGAGGTGGTTGAACAGCAGGTTCAGGGTGACCGCGAGCAGGCAGCCGACCGAGATGCCGGAGTTCAGCACGGTCGCGATCTGCTCCGGGAACGCGTGGTAGAAGCCGGGGAAGGCGATCGGGAAGATGCCGAAGGCGAGGCTGACCGCGACGATGATCGCGTTCGGGCCGGCGCTCAGGTCCGCCTTGCCGAGGGTGCGGACACCCGCCACCGCCACCGATCCGAAGAGCACCACACCCGCGCCGCCGAGCACCGGCTGCGGTACCAGTGACACCAGCCCGCCGACGACCGGCACCAGGCCCATCACGACGAGGAAGACCCCGGCCAGCGCGACCACGAAGCGGCTGCGGATCCGGGTCAGCGCCACCAGCCCGATGTTCTGCGCGAACGCCGAGCAGATGAAGCCGTTGAACACGCCGCCGAACGCCGTCGCGAGTCCGTCCGCCCGCAGTCCGCCGGCGATCGTGCGGTCGTCCGCCGGCCGCTCCACCACCTCGCCCAGCGCGATCATGTCCGCGGTGGACTCGGTCATCGAAACCAGCATCACCACCAGCATCGAGATGATCGCGGCGACCTCGAACCGCGGTGCGCCGAATGCGAACGGGTGCGGCAGCTCGAAGACCGGCAGGTTGCCGAGGGCGCCCGCGTCCACCTTGCCGAGCGGGATCGCCACCAGGGTGCCCACCAGCATTCCGAGCAGGATCGAGATCCGCTGCAGGAACCCGTGCAGGAAACGGTTGAAGACCAGCACCGCGAGCAGGGTCAGCCCCGCCAGTCCCAGGTTGCCCAGGGAGCCGTATCCCGGCGCCCGGGAGTCGCCGCCCTGGGCCCAGTTCCCCGCCACCGGCAGCAGCGAGATGCCGATCAGTGTGATCACCGTCCCGCTGACGCCCGGCGGGAAGAATCTGACGAGTCGGCAGAAGGCCGGTGCCAACAGGAAGCAGAACAGACCCGCGATCAGGGTCGATCCGAAGATCAGTGGCAGGGCCGCGCCCTTCTTCGCTTCGACCACGGCGAGGATCGGCGACACGGTGGCGAAGGAGACGCCGTTGACGAACGGCAGCCGCGAGCCGATGCGCCAGAACCCCAGGGTCTGGAGCAGGGTGGCGATGCCGGCGATGAACAGGCTGGCGGCGAGCAGGGTGGTGAGCTCGGCGGCGGTGAGGCCGGCCGCCGCACCGATGATCAGCGGCGGCGCGGCGACCCCGGCGTACATGCTGGCCACGTGCTGGAGCGCCACGGTCGCCATCCGGCCGGGCGGCAGCACCTCGTCGACGGGGTGCGGAGCCGATCCGGACTCCAGGAGCGCTGTCTGACGTCGCATGCGCTGTTCCCTCCACTCATAGGCGGCTTCGGGTCCGGGAACGGCGCCTGGGACGGGACGTGGCGACGTTGGGACGACCCTGGCGGGCAGCGGTACCGTCGCCCACCTGCCGGGCCCTGCGGCGAGCAGGTCCGACCCATGATTGGATCCGCGATGCGGAATCTTGATTCCGCAATCCGATTTCCACAGAATGTAGAAACTGGAGCCGGGTTGGTCAATAGCTCTCGCCCGATTGCCCTCCCCGGCTACCGATCTGTGACTTCCTCCAAGCACGGGCGCCACCCCGGGCCGACCGGCCCGCACCACAGCACCGCCGCCCCCGTCCCGTCGGAGCGCCGTTTCGCGTCGGGCCCCCGCTGCCGCGGGTGAGGCTCTTGACCCTCACCCGGCGTCAGGCTGCACAGTCGGTGGCGTGAAGGATCACTGGACCGTGGGACGCGTGGCCGCGCTGGCCGGCGTGAGCGTCCGCACGCTGCATCACTATGACGAGATCAGGCTCGTTCGGCCGTCGGCGCGGACCGCCGCCGGATACCGGGCCTATTCGGCGCGCGACGTGGAGCGACTGCGGGAGGTACTGGCCTACCGGCGGCTGGGCTTCGGGCTGCGGGAGGTCGCGGAACTGGTCGGCGACCCGTCCACCGACGCGGTCGCGCACCTGCGCCGACTGCGCGGCCTGCTGCTGGAGCGGCGCGATCGCACCGACGCCACGGTGGCGGCCATCGACAGGGAACTCCAGGCACGGGCGAAGGGACTGAAGGTGACACCGGAGGAGCAGTTGGAGATGCTCGGCGCGCGGCTCTACGACACGATCGGCGGCGCCTACACCGCGACACGGCGCACCGAGCCGCGGATCGCCGCGCAGATCTGGGACGCGCTCGGGGACGCGCGGACGGTGCTGAACGTAGGAGCCGGCACCGGCTCCTACGAGCCCGGCGATCGACACGTGACCGCGGTGGAGCCGTCGGCGGTCATGCGGGGGCAGCGGCCGGCCGGCTCGGCGCCGTGCGTGGCCGCCGCCGCGGAGCGCCTGCCGTTCGACGACCGGTCCTTCGACGTCGCGATGGCCGTCTCCACCGTTCACCACTGGGGGGACCCGATGGCGGGGCTGCGCGAGATGCGACGCGTGGCCCGCCGCGTGGTGGTGCTGACGTTCGACACCGACGAGCCCGGATGGCAGGACCGGTTCTGGCTCACCCGCGACTACCTGCCCGAGTTCGCCACCGTGCTCGCGCGATTCCCCTCGCTCGCCGGGATGGCCGACGCGATCGGCGCCCGCACCGAGCCGGTGCCCGTCCCGTGGGACTGCACGGACGGCCTGTTCGAGGCGTACTGGCGCCGACCGGACGCGTATCTGGAGGATCACGTGCGCCGTGCGATGTCGGTGTGGACGAGGGTCGGGCCGGAGGCCGAACAGCGGGCGGTGCGAAGCCTCGGCGACGACCTCGACTCCGGCCGGTGGGCCGAGCGCAACAGCGACCTCGCCGACCTCGACGCGGCGGATCTCGGCCTCCGCCTGCTCATCGCCTGAACCACGTCGAGGTCGGCACACGGCGGCTCCCGGACGGCCCGCCGGTCAGGTGCGGCGGCCAACCGACGTTCGACGGACGCCGGTGGGCCGCCGGGCCCTCACACGAGGGTGACGACCAGCAGGACGAACGCGGTGACGATGACGGCCAGGCGCACGTAGTGGAGGCGGTCCCAGCGGCCGAGCTGTTCCCGCCAGTCCGCCGGGGCGTTCTCCGGGGTCCAGTGCGCCGCCCGGGAGTTGATCGGAACGAGCAGGGCGACCGACATCACCACGCTGAGGACGAGCAGCCCGGCGGCCGTGGCCACCAGCCCCGCCCCGGTCTCCCCCCAGATCACCGCGGACCACGCGACGCCGAACACCACCGACCCGATGTACCAGAAGGGCATCACTCTCCCGAGCAGCCGGGCTCCCGCACTGCGGGCAGCGAGGCCGCCGTTGTGCGGCAGCCCGTCGACGATCGGGTTGACGAAGACGGCCACCGCGAACTCGACGCCCACCAGCAGGCCGACGACCACGACCGTGACGACGGCGATGAGGTTCTGCATGTTCCCTCCCGAGACTCGGACGCGGCCATCATTGCTAGCGCCGCTAGGTTCCGGTGCGATGCTAGCAGATTCGATGCTCGGTTGGCTAGCGCCGCTAGGATCGCAACGATCCCGCGACAGGAACGCGAGGAACGACAGCGGAACCCGACGTCATCGGCCGATCGTCGCGACGGCCCACGAGGGCGGGGCTACGAGGGCCCCGGACGCCGGAGGGGCCCCTGACGTCGCAGGGACCCCCGGACCGCCGGTTTCAGCGGGCCCCGGACGCCCCGGGGCGTCGCCTCAGCCCGCCAGCAGCGCGCACACGAAGTCCTCCTGGACGGACCGGAGTTCGGCCAACAGCCCCGGGTTGCCGGTCTGGTTCACCTGCGAGGTGACGGAGAAGGCCAGCGAACGGCTGCCGTCGGGGGTACCGACCGCCAGTTGGGTGTAGCCGGCCGTGTTCCCGGTGTGTCCGTACACCACGCCGCACCGGGTCGTGTAGCGGAAGATCGCCAGCCCGGCCTCGTTGCGACCCGGCCCGGCGGGCTCGGAGGCACCGTCGACGAAGGTGAGCTGCTGCCGGCGGACGGCCGGCCCGATCAGCCGGCCGCCGGCGTACCCGCCGATGAACCTCGCCAGGTCGTCCGGGGTGGAGACGATCCCGCCGGAGGCCCAGGCTCCGGAGGCGCCGAACCGCGTGCTGACGTCCTCGGGTGCGGCGGGGGGCTGGACGTCGTAGCCGTGCAGGTACGGCCGGGGCAGGCGGTAGCCCTGGGGAAGGCTGGTCTCCCGCAGCCCGAGCGGACGGTAGACCACCGTGCGCAGCAGGTCCTCGTAGCGGGTGCCCGAGGCGGCCTCGGCCATCAGGGCGACCGCGATGTTGTCCGAGTTGGAGTACGCGTACCGGGAGCCCGGGGTGAACTCCAGCGCCTGGCCGGCGACGAAGTCGAGCAGGCAGCGGGATTCGAACCGGTGGTGCGGGTCGGCCTGGATGATCGCACGGAACTCCGACGACGCGCTGTAGTCCGGCAGCCCGCTGGTGTGGTTGAGCAACTGGCGCAAGGTCACCGCGCCCCAGGCGGCGGGCAGCGCCGGCAGGCGCTCGGCCAGCGTGTCGTCCAGCCCCAGCAGACCTTGGTCGACCAGGCCGAGCGCCACCGCCCCACTGAAGGCCTTGGCCGCGCTGGCGATGCGCATGTGGTCGGTCGGCTGCGGCGGCCGGCCGCTCCCCACCTCGGCCACCCCCGCCCGCAGCGTCTCCCGGTGGGGACCGTGCCGGAGCACGGCGATGACCCCGGGCGGACCGTCCGCCCGGGCGACCAGCTCGTCCAGCCGCCGTTGCAGCCGGGCGTCGTCGTGCGCCTGGCCGGCCTGGGCGGGGGCCGGAGCCAGGCCGAGCACGGAGGCGGCCGTCAGCACGGCGAGCAGCGGGCGAAGGCGCGGACGTGTCAGCGGCATGGGGAGCTCCTGGGGGCGGACCGGCGAGTGGGGCGGCACGGGCACCGCCCGCCCCACCGCATCACCCCCCGCACCCCGGCCACCGCCGACCGGCCGGAGCCGTCACCTTCTCGGGGCAACAGCCCCACGACCGATCGGAGCAGCAACCCCGGCTCGACCAGCTCCCGGACCTCCTCACCGACGCGCCCCCGGGCGACGCGACCCCGGGCCGCCCCGCCCTTCCGCGGGAGTGCCGGACCCGCCGGACGCCATGCCGTGCGTGTCCAGCGCGGGCGTCCAGTGCGGGGAAAGTGTCGGTCCGGCCGCCGCGCGCGGTCGTGTGTATACGTGTCAGCTGTTCGGCGCACGGGGTTTGCGGGTTCCAGCATGGGCGAAGAGGTTGATCCCAGTAGCACTTCGCCGACGAACAAAGGACAGCGACATCATGAAGCGCACAGGGACGCGCGGGCAGCTCGCGGTGCTGGCCGCACTGCTCGCCGCAGGCACGCTCACGCAGACCGGCACGGCGCACGCGCAGCCCAGGGCGACCGATCAGTGCGGCGGGAACGTCGCCGACTACACCTACCCCGCGCGGCCGTTCCAGTTCGACGACGTCGTCAGCAAGTGGAACGGAGTGCAGTCCGTCCTGTTCAACGACGACATGACGCTGACGGTCACCGCGAACGACCCCGCCGCCGCCACGACGTCGGGCAAGTGGGAGCTGCACGACCCCAACGGACCGAACCCGGCCAAGGTGGGCGTGGTGACCTTCTACACCAGCGTCTCGCCCGCCGTCACCGGCGACGGCGTGGCCACCATCTACCACTACGTGGGCCACCCGGTCTGCAATCCCACCGCCGCCGACCCGGCGAAGAAGCTGTTCCAGATCGTCGGCGACGTCCAGCTCCAGCCGGTCTACGCGGACAACAGCTTCGGCCCGCTGAGCGTGATCAACGGCTTCTCCGCGGACCGCTGAACCGTTCCCCGGCGCCCGGCCTCCCCCGCAACGGGCGGGGGGCCGGGCGCCAGGGCGGGCGGCAGCGGGAGAGCACCGGCTCGTCCATGTGCCACGGGGGAACGGGGGCCGGCGCGTCGGACGCGTTGGGGGCCGGTCAGGCGAGGTTCTTCTCCAGGGCGGCGAGGTAGTTGCGCATGAAGTGGTCGCGGATGCCCTCTCCGGTGGGCGAGAACGCGGCGGTGGTCAGGCCCTCGGCCCGGTTGGTCAGGCCCGTGACCAGGCCGGTGCTCTCGTGGATGCGGCCGGAGGCGTCGAACCGGCGCAGGGCGTCGACGTGGGTGAAGGCCGGCTCGGGCGGTAGCTGGGGCACGATGTCGTTGTTGTTGACGAACCGGTACATGCGCTTCGCGAAGCCCTTGTTGTAGGCGGCGGCGAGAAGACGGTCGCAGGTGCGGGGTTGGCCGAAGGTGACGACGCCGTCGGCGAGCAGGCGCGGGTCCTCCAGGTAGAGGCGGGCGGCGGCGAGCATGGCCAGGGCTCCGCCGAGGCTGTGCCCGGTGAACCAGAGGCTCTGCCCGTCGGTGCGCAGTTCGGCGATCGCCTTCCGGACGGCGGGGAAGACGGAGTCGAGTGCCTCCGCGAATCCGTGGTGGACGTAGCCGGTCCGGCCGGGACCGGGCCAGGGCGGGGTGGTGCTGTCGGTGAGCCAGTCGCGGATCCGCGCGGGCTCCGTGCCGCGGAACGCGGTGACGATCATGTGGTCGCCGGCCACGGTGAAGGCCTGGGTGTCCTGGAGCGGGAAGGGCGGGGTGAAGGTCGTCTCGTGGTGGCGCACGGTGTCGAAGCCCCAGGCGCGGGCCTGCTCGTCGATCTCGGATTCGCTCTTGTAGGCGAGGTCGCAGGCTCTGGCCATCCAGTAGGCGTGGGTGAGGCTGTAGTCGGTGGTGGTCTGGTCGAACGCGGTGGGTAGGGCCATGGCGGGGACTGCCTTCCGGTGGAGGCGTCGGCGATCGGCGTGACCGGCGACAGGACGGCGTGCCCCTTGTTCGTAGCGGAACCACTTGGTCCTGTCCGCGCGACAGAGCCGGGGTGTCGCCCGGACGGATCGCGAACGGTGGCGGGCCGCCGATCCCGGGCCCGTCGGCCCCACGTATCGGACATCCCGTAGCGGCAGGACCGGTCGGAGAACCACTGCAGCCGGCCCCTCGGGGCCGGCTGTCACTGGTCCTGCGCCTGGTTTGCGCGGTTCTGCGCCCTGCCCTGGAACCGGTGCGCCGGGCGCTACGCGAGCCCCGCCCGCGAGTCCGGCAGGTCGGGCTCCGTCGCCGGGAGGGCCTCCCGGCCCGGTCCGTCGAGGTCGGTCCGGTGCCGCCGGGCCAGTACCACGATGACCAGGACGATCTGGAGGAGGATGATCAGGACCACGCCCAGGGGCGCCTTCGGCTTGTCGCCGATCAGGTTGGAGAGCAGGCCGAAGTCCCACAGCCCGTGCACCGCCATCGGCAGCAGGATCACACCGCCCACTCGCAGGCACAGGTAGAAGAAGTAGCCCGACGTGGAGACGATGGCGGCCTGCACGAGGGCCTGGGCACCCTCCCCGACGGCGTTGCTGACGTGGACCAGCCCGAAGACCAGGGAGGAGTAGAGCGCCACCTTGCCCTCGCTGAATCCGGCACGCCGGAACACGTGGACACCGATACCGCGGAACATCAGTTCCTCGCCGAGGCCGACGAACACTCCGAGCAGCACCAGGCAGAGCACCAGGGAGACCGGCTGGTCGGCGAGGTGCCCGTAGTTCACCGCGACCAGCGAGACGGCCAGCATCGAGATCGGCACCCAGCGCACCCATCGGCGCACCGGCACGCGGTAGGTCAGGACCTCCCCCCACCAGCCGAGCCACGTCACCACGCCGGCGACGAACACGATGGACGCCCCGATCGGGATCAGTGCGTTGCGGACCAGCGCCTCGGTGGTCGCGAACACACCGGAGCCGGTGGTGTCCACCCCGACCAGCAGCCCGATGCCCTGGATGATCCCGGCGTAGACGGCCACCAGCAGCAGGAACCACGGCCACGTCAGGCGCCGCCCCACCCGGTCGACCTCCGCCGGTCCCGTGCCTTCGGGTTCTCTCGTGTTCATCGTCTCGCCTCTTGTGTCGGAGGCGACGGTTCTCGGCGCCCCGCCGTGCGCTCGGCCCTCGGATCGACGGCCTGCCAGCGACACAGTGTCCCATGTGTCCGTTTCCTCCCCGGCGGCCGGTCGTCGCAGCGGGCCCACCGGCTCGATACCGGGCCGGGGCCGGACCTCATGGCGGGACCTCCGCAGCCGGGCCGCCCCGTACGGGTGGCCCGGCCGCCGGGTGTTCAGCATGGCGCGCCGGGACGAGTTCCACGCCGGACTCGTCCAGGTCGTGGCCGACGCGCAGGACACGGCCGGGCTGATCGCCGGGCTCCACGCCTTCTACCGGCGTGGCGACCCGGCTGGTGCTGGACGACCCGACGGTCGAACACGGACGGGTCTTCGCCCGCATCCTGCTGGCCAGTCCCGCCCTCCAGCGCGGCTACTGCCCCCTGGAGCGCGAGCGCCGCGACGTCTTCGCGGCACTCGCCGGGCACGCCGACGAGACCACGGAGCCGGCCGAACTCGCCCTGTTCGCCGCCCTCGCCTCGGCGGCCGCCTCCCACGCCTTCGACACCATGCACGAACAGAGCTCGCCGCAGGCACCGGCGCCGACCGCGTCCGCGCCGCCGTCGACTCCGCGCTCACCCGCGGCTTCGACCGCATCGCCGGCGCCGACCGCACCGCCCCCCTGCTCTCGGCCGGCTGCGGAGTCGGCGGCGACCTGTACGGGCCCGGTCGCGACGTGCCCGGCCCCGCAGCGCGGCGCATCCTGGCAGAGGACACGCGCGGCCGAGCACGGAAAGGGGAAGACGCACCGTGGACTCTCCGACACCCCCCGCACCCGGCTCAGCACCCGTTCCGGGGCCCGAAGCCACGGTGGCCTCCGCGCCTGCCACGGCCGTCGTCAACGCGGAAGGCGCCGTCGCGTGGTGGTCGAAGGAGGCCGCCGGGCTGTTCGGCGTCCCCGCGGACCTCGCCATCGGCCGGCCCGCCGCCGAGTTGCTCGGCCACCCGCTGCCCGCCGGGGCCATCCCCGTCGAGGGCGCCCGCCTGCGCCCTGCCAACCGCGCCCCGCTCGCCGCCGACCTGCGCCTGCTGCCCGCCGACACCCCGGCCGCCGGCGCCCTTCTCATGATCACTTCACGGCCCGCCGGCACGAGCCGGGACCAGGACACCCTGCTCGCCCGGGCCCTGCTCCACCAGGACCGCGTCGCCACCGCCTACCTCGACACCCGCCTGCACCTCGTCCGCGTCAGTCCCGCCTTCGACGCCCTCCTGCTGACCGGCCTGGGCACGGACCGCAGCGGGGCGGACTGGCTGGAGAGGTTGCGCACCCCCGAAGGCTCCGCCGCCCGCGCCGCGTGCGCCGGAGCGGCCGCGGACGGCACTTCGGTCGTCGGCGCCGAGTACCACCTGCAGAGCGGTGGCGGTCCGCGCGTCTTCTCGCTCACCTGCCTGCCCGTCGACGGTCCCGACGACCCCGAGGGACGCCCCGCGGGCGTGGTCGTCGTCCTGGTCGAGCTGACCGGCCGCAGCGGCACGCGTCTGAACCTGGCCGAGGCCTACCGCCGCGCCGCCGAGATCGGCAGTTCCCTGGACGTCGTCGCGGGCGCCCGCGAACTCGTCGACATCCTCGTCCCGGCTCTGGGCGACCTGGCCGCCGTCGACTTCCCCGACGCCGTCCTGCAGGGACGCGACCCCCGGCTCGGCTACCCCGGTGCCCAGGCGTCCGCGCCACGCCGGGTCGCCGCGAAGGCCACCGACGGACGCTGGCCGACCGCCCTCGTCCAGGTCGGCGAGACCGTCCCCACCGCCGCCGACCGGCCCGAGACCGCGGCCACCACCGTCGGCGGCGCGCTGGCCTTCGACCCCGACGCCGCCCGCCGGGTCCTGGGCGACGACCCCCACCTGATCGCCCGCCACGTCCCGGAGGGCATGCACGCGGCCCTCGGCTGCCCCCTGTACCACCGCAGCCGCCTGTTCGGGTACGTCATGGTCTGGCGCACCTCCACCCCCCGGCCCTTCGACGACGGCGACGTCCGACTCCTCCAGGACCTGTGCGACCGCACCGCCGTCGCCCTGGACAACGCCTTCCGGTACACCCGCGAGCACGCCACCGCGCTGGTGCTGCAGAACAGCCTTCTCCCCCCACTGGCCACGACCGCCACCACCGCCTGCGAGTGCACCGGCGCCTACCGACCCGCCGACGGCACGCTCGGCGTCGGCGGCGACTGGTACGACGCCTTCCCCCTCTCCTCCCTGCGCACCGCCCTGGTCATCGGCGACGTCACCGGCCACGGCCTGCAGGCCACCGCGACCATGGCCCGCCTGCGCACCGCCGTCCACACCCTGGCCGAACTCGACCTCCCGCCCGACGACCTGCTCACCCGCCTCAACGACCTCGTCCGGCGGATGGCCTCCGAGTCCGCGGAGCCCGACACCGTCGGCGCCACCTGTCTCTTCGCGATCTACGACCCCGTCGGCTGCGAACTGCACGTGGCCAGCGCCGGGCACCCCCCGCCCCTCCTGCTGGCCCCCGACGGCACCGCCTCCTACCTGCCCCTGGATCCCGGGCCGCCGCTCGGCGCCGGCGACGGCCCCTACGAAGTCCACCGCGGCACGCTGGCACCCGGCAGCCTGCTCGCCCTGTACACCGACGGCCTCACCGGCCACGACCCCGCCACCGCCATGCCCCGTCTGCTGGCCGGCCTGCCCGGCCTCGCCCCCGCCGACCGCTCCTTGGCCGAGATCGGCGCCGACCTGCTCGCCGTGCGCCCCGCCGCGGAGCACCCCGACGACGACACCGCGCTCCTCCTCGCCCGCACCCAGGCCGTCCCGCCGCAGTCCACCGCCACCTGGCAGTACGTCGACCTCGCCGACGTCCGGCAGGCCCGCGCGGACACCGCCGCCCAGCTCGCCACCTGGGGCCTGGACCACCTCGGGTTCGCCACCGAGCTCATCGTCAGCGAACTCGTCACCAACGCCATCCGCTACACCAGCGGCCCCGCCGTGCTGCGGCTGATCCGCGACCGGGTGCTGGTGTGCGAGGTCTCCGATCCCAGCAACACCCAGCCCCGCCTACGCCGCGCCCTGGACAACGACGAGGGCGGCCGCGGCCTGTTCCTGATCGCGCAGCTGTCGGCGCGCTGGGGCTGCCGGTACGCGGAGCGTGGAAAGGCGATCTGGGCGGAGATCGCCCTGGAGCCGCAGTTCTGAGCGGCCCCTCCGGGGAACAGCGTGCCGGTGCGGGCGACGAGGGCGCAGGGTCACCGCGCGGTGTCCGTGTCGAGGGCGTCGAGCAGGGCGGGCAGGTCGGTGACACTGGCCAGGACGTGGGTGTGGGGGACGGTGGCGAAGTCGGCGTCGCCGTGCGCGCCGGTGCGGACCGCGGCGGCGACCCGGGCGCCGGCGCGGTGAGCGGCCAACAGGTCGCTGGTGGTGTCGCCGGCGGCGGCCAGCCGGTGCACGGACTCCGTACCGGTGCGCAGCAGCGCCGTGAGCAGCATGTCGGGGTACGGTCGCCCGCGGCCCGCGTCGGCGGGCGACAGGGCCAGGGTGACCAGGCCGTGCCAGCCGAGGCCGTCGAGGATGCGGTCGCGGGTGGCGCGGGAGAAGCCGGTGGTGAGCACGACGTGGCGGCCGGCGGAACGCAGCAGCTCGATCGCGTCGGCGGCACCGGGGATCTCGCGGACGCCCTGGGCGTCCAGGGCTTCGTCGTAGCAGGCCTCGAAGGCGCGGTTGGCGGCCTCGGCGCGGGCTTCGTCGCCTCCGGTCAGGGCACGGAAGACCTCGATCTTCGACCGGCCCATGGTGTCGAGTGCGTAGGCGACGGCGGCGGTGTGCTCGGCGGTGTCCGCCGGGAGACCGATGGCTTCCAGCGCGCGGTGGAACGCTGCGAGGACGGCGCCGCCGTCCTCGACGGTGGTCCCAGCCATGTCGAGGCAGACCAGTCGGGGCCAGCGCGGGAGTGGTGAGTCCGGGAGTGACGAGTCCGGGAGTGACGAGCGGGGCCCGGCCCACGTGGCACCCGGGCCTGTGTGGTGCGGCCGGGGCGCGGTCGGGGCGTGCCGGCCGCGGCGCTCCTCGGGCTCGGGCCCGACTCTGTCAGGTGCCGGGACGACGGGTCAAGACTTGTCATGACAAGATATCGACTATTCACCTGGACCACCTCAGCGGGCGCGTGGCGACAAGGGCGATCACGGCGGTCTCCACAGGTCATCGCGGAGCATCGGAAGATGTCATGACAGGACCTGCGGTGGGAGGTGCGTGACACCTGTAGGGTCAGGTCCCGTGAAGGAATCACTGCACAGTGTCGTCGCCGCCCAGCTGCGCCAGCGGATCCGGAGCGGCTCCTTGAAGGTGGGTGAACTTCTGCCCTCGGAAGCCGAATTGTGCGAGGAGTTCGCGGCCTCGCGCACTCCGGTGCGCCAGGCGCTGGCGACCCTTCGGGAGGAGGGGCTGATCAGCGGGGGGCAGGGCCGGCGGTCGGTGGTGCTGGATGCGGTGCCGTCCCAGCCGTTCGAGTCACTGCTGTCCTTCACCACGCGGGCCCGGCTGACCGGACACAGCCCGGGGCAGCGCCTGCAGGAGATCGCGCTGCGCAGGCCGCAGACGGCCGTCGCGGCGGCACTGGAGGTGGACGCGGACGCGCTGGTGGTGCAGTTGCTGCGGCTCCGGCTGCTGGACGGCCGGCCGGCGATGCTGGAGCGGATGACGTACACCGAGGCGGTGGGCCGTCCGCTGCTGGGCGCGGATCTGGACGCCGGCTCGATCTACGCGCTGTTGACCGAGAACGGGGTGGAGCTGGCCGCGGCCCGGCACACCTTCGACGCGGTCGCCGCCGACGAGGTCGACGCGCAGCTGCTGGAGGTCGAGGTGGGCGCGCCGCTGCTGCGCGAGCGGCGGCTCACCACGGACGCCCGGGGGGTGCCGGTGGAGTGGTCCGAGGACCGCTACCGGCCGGACGTGGCGAATGTGACGGTCACCAACACCCGCTCCGCGCGCTCGGCGCAGCTCTAGGCGACGGCCGCGCCGTCGACCGGGCGCGGTCACCGGGCGTGCGGGGCGAGTGCCTGGCGCGGCGCCGCCCCGGTGCGGGCCGCTTCGATGGCGGCCTCGATCCGCTCCAGCGGGTGGGCGGCGGCGACCAGGGACGCGAACGGGTAGACCTCGTGATGGGCCGCCAGGAAGCGGACGGCGGTGTCCAGGTCGCGGGGGTGGTAGTTGTGCACGCCGGTCACGGTGTGCAGGCCGCGCACCAGCCGTTCGGGATCGAGGGCGACGGCGGGGCCGGGTGAGACGGAGCCGACCAGGACCGCCCGGCCGCCGACGGCGAGGGAGTCCAGGCAGCGCTGGACCGCGGCCGGGTGGCCGGAGAAGTCGAGGGCGGCGTCGGCCTCGCCGGCATCCTCGGCGGTGTCGAACGCGACACTCGCGCCGAACCGCAGGGCCTGGGCGCGCCGGGCGGGGTCGGGGTCGACCGCGCTCACCCGGGCGCCGCCGGCGGCGGCCATCGCCGCGGCGGTCGGGCCGAGCATGCCCGTGCCGGTGATCAGGACCCGCTGCCCCGCCAGCGCGCCCGCGGCGGCGAGGGTGGCGGCGACGGTGGCGGTGGCGCAGGAGGCGGGGCTGGCGACCTCGTCGGGCAGTTCCGCGGGCACGGCGACGACGGCGGTGCCGGGCAGCACCACGCAGTGGGTGGCGAAGCCGCCGTTCAGCGGGGCGAGGCGGGACCACGGCCCGTGGCCGTACTTGCGCAGGCTCAGGCACTTGTGCGGCAGGCCGCGTCCGCACCGCTCGCACCGTCCGCACGAGGCGGCCACCGACCACACCACCCGCATCCCCTCCTGGACCGGCGTGCCGTCGACGCACCGCACGCCGCCGGCGCCCACGCCGACCACCGTGCCCACCTGCTCGTGGCCCAGCAGTGCGGGCACGGGCGAGGGGCGGCGGCCCTCGACCGTGTGCAGGTCGCTGCCGCAGACGGTGGCCAGGTCGATGCGCACCAGCAGTTCGCCGTGGCCGGGGGTGCGGGCCGTGGCGCCCGCCAGCAGGGAGAAGGGTTTGTCCACTCCCTCCCAACGGGCGAGGCGGACCGGGATCAGATCAGTGGAATCGTTCACGCGTTGAACCTGTCATGAAAGTGCGCGCCCATCAAGTACTTGTCATGACAGGTTGGGCGAAGATCGGATGAACCCCGGTGTCCCGCACCACCGTCGAGGGGCGGTGCGGGACACCGGGGTTCAGGAGCCGGGGGTCAGGCCGGGTGACCGAGCTCGGTCGCGGTGCGGTGGACCTCGAAGAGGCGCCTGCCCTCGCGGTTGATCCAGGTGGCGGTGAGCGTCGCCGGGGAGACCGTGGTGTCCGCGACGAGCTTCAGGAAGACGTACGGCTCGACGGCACTCGCCACCAGGGCCGGATGCGGGGTGTTGAGGCCGGCGATGGTGCTGCCGTGCAGCGGGCTCACGATGAACTGCCACAGGTCGTAGCCGATCCGGGGCCCGTAGTTCAGGGCGCGGGAGACGTGGATGTCGCCGCTGACCAGGAAGCAGCCCGGGATCCGCTCGGCGGCGAGGAGGTCGAGTATCGCGTCCTTCTCGTACTGGTAGGTGGCCCAGTCGTCGGTCTCCGCGTTGCCCTTGTCGTCCCAGATCATGCCGGAGGCGATGGCCTTGAACGGGGCGGTGCTGGCCCGCAGGGAGGCGCGCAGCCAGTCCCACTGGACCTGGCCGAGGCAGGTGGTCCTGGTGGGGTCGGCCCAGCTGGGGCCGGTGTTGCTGAACCACCGGGGATCGAGCAGGAAGACCTCGACGGGGCCGCGGCGGAACGAGGTGTAGACGGCCCGGCCGGCCGTTCTGGTGGTCAGCCGGGTGCCGTCGTCGGCGTGGCCGAAGGAGGCGTTGGCGCGGTAGTCGACGAAGGCGGTGCGGGTGTTGACCTTGCCCGTGAAGGAGCCGTTGATGCCGTTGCCGCCGAAGTCGTGGTCGTCCCAGGTGCCCCAGGTCGGCATGGTGGAGACCATCTGCGCGATCTCCGGCTGGGCGAGGAACTCGCGGTGCTTGGTGCGGGCGACGGCCAGGTCCCCGGAGTCGACGTAAGGGGTGTCGCCGAGCAGCACGAAGCTGTCGCAGCCCTCGTCGATCACACGGGTCCACACCGTGTTCGGGGTGGACGGGGCGCACGAGCCCAGGCCCACGGTCACCACGGCGGGCGCCCCGTCGGCCGGTGCCGTGCTGAAGGAGCCGGTCAGCGGGGCGAAGCCGGGGGCACCGGCCGTCGGGGCGAGGGTGAACGCGTAGTGGGTGGCCGGCCGGAGGCCGGGGACGTCGGCGAGCAGGGTGTTGTCGTTGGCGGTGGAGATCGGCACGTCGACGCCGGTCGACCAGCCGTCGGCCCGGCGTACCGTGCAGCGCCAGACGGGGTAGACCGCGGGATCCAGGCCGGGACGGGCCCAGAGGCGGGCGGTGGTGGTGTCGACGTGTCCGACCAGCGGGCCGACCGGGGCCTGCGGCGGCATCGGGGTGGGCGGGACGGCGGGGGCGGTGCCCGCGCGCACCCGGGCGACGTAGCCCGCGAGGGCGGTGAAGAAGGTGACGCTGTCCTGCACCGCGGCGGCGGGCTGGATCGCGGAGCCGCCGCCGTCGAAGCACTTGTCGACCGTCAGGCTGGCCACCAGGAACCGGCCCGCGCCGTGCGCGCCTTCGAGCAGACAGGGGTTGGCACCGCCGGCGGTGCACGCCATCAGCACCCGCATGGAACGCCACGAGCCGATGGTCTCCCAGCTGACCCGGATGCCGGCGGCCCGGCCGGTGAACACCTTGCCCGCGCTTGCCGGAAGCGCCGCGACGAGCGGGTGGTCGGCGGCGATCGGCAGCACGGTGTCGTAGTCCGCGTCGGTGCGCACCGCGCCGAGTGCGGGCGGCAGGTAGGAGACGGTGGCGCCGAACTGGTCGGACTGGGCGAGGTCGAGGACCACGCCGCCGGCGGCCGCGAAGTCGCGCAGCGAGGCGGCCTGCGCGGCCACGTAACCCGGGTACTGGGAGCCGTTGTTGGTGAAGCTGCCGAAGGCGATCAGGTCGACGTCCTGGGCGGTCGCGGCGCGCGTCGTGTCCAGCGGGACGACGGTGAAGCCGGCCCGGCGCAGCAGTTCGGCCAGGCCGGTGGCCTTGGTCCACTGGTCGGTGTACTCCAGCACCGCGGCGCGGGGCGGCGTGGAGGGTGTCAGCGTGGAGGGTGTCAGCGTGGAGCGCGTCGGCGTGGGCGGGAAGGGTGGCGACGGCGGTGGTCAGGGCGGCCGCGCCACCGACCAGGAAGGACCGTCGGTGCATTCCGTCTGGGCTCATGAGTGGTGTTCCTCCTTTGACGGCAACCGTCGCAGCGAGAATGGCTCGCCAACAAGCACCTATCACTACAAGTCATGGAGTGTTCACCTGCTCGGCTTCGCGGTCGGACGATGCGACGACGCTCGAAGGTTCGCTCGGCCGACGCCCGCAGGTCGCCGGGTCAGGTGCGATGACCTGGGCAGTAGGGCGCCCGCAGCCGCCCCGGCCACCGAACCCGCGAGGTCACGGGTGGGCGAACGGGAAATGACTTGTCACAACAAGTGGTTGACCTGAGACCACCGGGCCTGACAGCGTTCCGGTGCCGGCCCACGAGCGGCGCCCCGTCCGGTGATGCCGGGCCGCGCACCCCGCCCCGGCTTCTCCTCCGCCTCTCCCCCGCTGCTCACCCCGGAGCCCACCGTGCGTCTTCGTCCCCTCGCCCTCATCGTCACCGGCGCCCTCGCCGCGCTGACCCTCACCGCCTGCGGCAGCGACGGCGGCGCCTCCGCCACCGGCAAGTCCGCCACCTGCCCGGGCGGAAGGATCCGCTTCGGCGTGGAGCCCTTCGAGGACCCCGCCAAGCTCACCCCGGCCGCCAAGGTCCTGGCCGACGCCCTCGGCGAACAGCTCGACTGCCCCGTCCAGCTCACCATCACCGAGGACTACTCCGCCGAGGTGCTCGCCCTGCAGAACGGCAAGCTCGACGTCGCCATGTTCGGCCCGCTCGGCTACGTCTTCGCCAGTCAGCGGGCCGGGGCCGAGGCCATCGCCTCGTTCGGAACCGGCGAGGGCAACGTCTCCAGCTACACCGCCGGGATCTGGGTGCCCGTCGACTCCGCCGTCCGCGAGGTCAAGGACCTCGCCGGGCACTCGCTCGCGCTGTCCTCGGTCGGCTCCACCTCCGGCGACGCGCTGCCCCGCAAGGCCCTGGTCGACGCCGGCCTGAAGACCGCCGACGTCAAGGTCAACTACGCCGGCGGCCACGCCGAGTCGCTGCTCGCCCTGGCCAAGGGCACCGTCGACGCCGCCGAGATCAACTCCCAGCAGCTCGCCAGCGCCACCGAGTCCAAGGCCTTCGACCCGGCGAAGTTCCGCAAGGTCTGGGCCTCCGACGCCATCCCCAACGACCCCATCACCGTCCGCGGCAACCTCGACCCCGCGTTCAAGAAGGCCGTCGCCGACGCCCTCCTGCACCTGCCCACCGACAAGGTCGGACAGATCGGCGCACTGCTCGCGGTCAAGCCCGCAGCGCCCCTGGTCGCCGTCGACAAGTCCACCTACCAGCCGCTGTTCGACCTGGCGGCCACCCTCAACCTGACCGACAAGGACCTCTGATGCTGGTGCTCTCCGACATCGCGGTGCGGTACGGACCGCGACAGGTCCTGCGCGGGGTGGACGTCACCGTCCCGCGCGGCGAGTTCCTCGCGGTGCTCGGCGCCAACGGCTGCGGGAAGTCCACCCTGCTGCGCGCGGCCGCCGGACTGGAACCGGGGGCGGAGGGCACCGTGACCGTCGACGGCAGGGCGGGCGACCCGCTCGCCCTCGCCGTGGTCTTCCAGCAGATCCACCTGGTGCACCGGCGCACCGTCCTCGACAACGTCTGTGCCGGCGCCCTGGGGCGGCTGTCCCTACGGCACTCGCTCCACCCGCGCCTGTTCCCGCGGGACCTGCGCGAGGAGGCGATGGCCTGCCTGGACCGGGTCGGCCTCGCCGACCGCGCCCACGACCGGGCCGGCCGGCTCTCCGGCGGCCAGCAGCAGCGCGTCGCCGTCGCCCGGGCGCTCTGCCAGCGCCCCGAGGTGATCCTCGCCGACGAACCGGTCTCCGCCCTCGACCCCGCCGCCGCCGAGCAGGTCCTGGCACTGCTCGCCGCCCGCGACGTCGCCCCGTCCGGCCTGGTCTACCAGGCGGCGCGCTCGCTGCTGTCCTTCCTGCGCTCCGTGCCGGACGTGGTCTTCGCGCTGGTCTTCGTCACCGCCGTCGGCCTCGGCCCGTTCCCCGGTGTCCTCGCGCTGGTCTGCCACAACGTGGGCGTCATGGGCAAGTTGTGGGCCGAGGCGATCGAGGAAGCCGACCCGGGCCCCTCGCAGGCGCTCAGGTCCGCGGGCGCCGACCGCGTCCAGGTCGCCCTGCACGCCCTGCTCCCGACCGTCACTCCCCGGCTGGCCGGCCTGCTGCTCTACCGCCTGGACGTCAACGTGCGCGCCTCACTGATCCTCGGGCTGGTCGGCGCCGGGGGCATCGGCTTCCTGATCAACCAGTCCATCAAGCTGTTCCGGTTCGACGAGATGCTCACCCACATCCTGGTGGTGCTGGTGCTGATCATGGCGGTCGACCGCCTGTCGGCCGCCGTCCGCCGCCGTCTGGCCTGAGCGCGACCCGGTCCGGGTCGCGGGCACGCCGTGCGCACGGCGGCCGGGGCTTCCCTCCACCTGACCGCCCGGCACAGCGAGCGCCTACGCGTACACGCCCCCCGGGAGCCGCAGCAGCGGCTCCCGGGGCTTTTAGCCGCACAGCGCGGGAAGTGCGCCTCGATGGGTGCGGTGACCGCGATGCCGACGACTTGGCGCGCCACCTGCGACAACCCCGCCGGCCCCGAAGCGGTCATGGGCCGGGCCTGCGCCGACGGCCGGGACGGTGCCGTATGGCGCCGGCATGAGGGCCACGGGCGCGACGGTCGTGGTCGGAGCCGACGCCGACCACCGTTCCGAGGTCGCTCGGCCGCTTGCCTCGGCGGCGCGGGCGATGCGCTCCGTCGTGTGAGGACGCGCGGCCGGTCACGCCACGGTGGCGGCCTCGCCGTGGCTCGGGCCGGCCGAGGCCATGATGGCCTGCCACGGGGCGGAGTCGAAGAGAAGCGTGATCGAGGTGATCCGGCCGTCGTGGACCCGGAAGTGTTCGGCCGTGTGCTGGGTGATGCCGACGGCCGGGGCGGTGTGAACGTCGTAGACCAGGGTGGCCTCGGTCTCGCCGTACAGCTCGCTGATCAGCTCCACCCCGGTGACGATGCCCAGGAGCCCGTCCAGGCCGTCGAGGTGACCGGTCGGACTGTCGGAGGTGATGAACGGGCTCCGGAAGACGAAGCCTTCGCCGATCTGGGCCGCGGCCGTGGTGACGTCTCCCCGGAACCGGGCCTCGTGGTAGGCCCTGACGGTACGTCGGACGGCCGCGTCGGCTGACTCGGTGCTCATGTGGCGCTCCATCGTTCTCGGTTCAGGAAGTCGCCGGCTGGTCGTTCCGGGCCTCGGTCAGGTACTGCTCGATGCGTTGCTGGTTCTCGACCACGCGCAGGCACAGGTCGCGGAACCGGGCGAGCTCGTCCTCGGTGAAGCCCTGGAAGACGGCGGACATGGCGCGCTGCGTCGGCTGTCGGAAGGAATCCAGCCAGTCTCGGCCGGCCGGTGTGATCCTGCCCCGTACCGACCGGCGGTCGCGCTGGTCCTGAACCCGCTGCACCAGTCCCTCACGCTCAAGCGTGTCGACCAGGCCGGTGACATTGCGGGAACTCACCCCCGCCGCGCGAGCCAGTTCGCCGATGCTCAGCCCGTCGTCCGCGGCCGCGCCCAGCCGTGCGAGGACGTCGAGCGCCCCCGCGCTGAGCCCACGCCCTCCCGCACCCTGCGAACGCAGCCGGTCGACCGCCTGCGAGGCCGACCGGACGGCCGCGGCCGTCTCCAGCGCGAGGGTGTCGTCGCCCGCCGCGAACGCCTGCATGGAGTCCCGGACACCGGGGTCATAGCGGAAGCCGTCGTCGTCGTGGGCGAGGCCGGAATTATGTACGTGCTTCATAATGAAGTCGCACTCTACTCTGCCGAGGGTGACTGCACCAGCGACCGGCCCGCTCTCACGAAGGACGGCGATCAAGCGATGTCGCCGCCCCGGGGCGTTGGTGCAGGGTGCGCCCCGGGGCGGTGCGCCCGGTCGGCTGTCAGCGGAGACCTCCCCCGCCCACATGATCACCGGACGGGGTGTACTGAGCCGGTCCTGCCGGGCCGACCGGCTCGTTCGCGGTCAACCCGACCCCGTCCCCAGCGGTCAGTCGTTGTCGCCGTCGTCGTCGCCGTGGTGCCCGGTGGTGCGGGCGAAGACCTGGTAGTCGACGTGTTCCGGGCCACCGGCACCGGGGAGCAGGTTGCCGCTGGTCGAGCCGAACACCACGGTGCCGCCTCGGGCGTCCACGACCGGGGCGATCGAGGAGCCGTTGCCGAGCGAGCCGTCCGGCGCGGTGGCGACCCGCTCGGTGCGGCCGGTGCGCAGGTCGTGGCGGTAGACGTCCCAGCCCGGGTGCTGCGGGCCCACCACCAGGTTGTCGGCGGCGGAGGAGAAGTAGACCCAGCGGTTGTCGGCGGTGATCCGGCCGTGGTCGGAGGAGCCGACCGAGGCGGTGCCGGGCAGGCCCCCGCTGATCTTCGTCACGGTGCCCTTCCTGAGGTCCCGGACGTACAGCACGGTGTGGTACCGGTGGCCGTTGGTCGAACCGCCGGGCTCGGGCAGGGCGTAGATCGCGCGCCGCCCGTCGGGGCTGATCGTCGCGTCGAAGCTCGCGTAGCCGAGCTTGCCGTCGAGGTCGAGGCTCGCGGCGCGGATGCGGCCGGACTCCACGTCGTAGGTGTAGTAGACGCCGGTCGTCGGCCGGGACAGACCCGACTGGGCGCCGCGGGGCAGGGCCGCGGCGGCGCCCGGGGCGAGCTCCACGTCGGCGGAGGCGGTACCACCGGCGGCCGGGGCGGCGGGGTCGGGGGTCGGCTCGGGGGGCAGCAGGTTGCCGGCGAGGGAGGTGAAGCCGATGGTGCGGCCGTCCGCGCTGATCGTCGGATTGAGGGACATGCTGTCGCCCGGCTTGCCGTCCACGCCGCGGGTCACCAGGCGGGTCTTCCCGGTGCGGCGGTCGGTGACGTAGATGTTGTAGTCCCAGGTGTAGGGCCTGGCCAGCGAGGGGTCGGTGCCCTGGAGGTCCGGAACGAGGTCGGTCCGGCTGGAGACGAAGGCCACGTAGCGGCCGTCCGCGCTGAGCGAGGGCGCGTACGAGGAGTGGAACTTGTCGGTGTCGGTGCTGGTGAGTCCGCCGCTGACCAGCTCGGTGCGGCCGGTCCTGCGGTCGCGGACGTACACCTCGTTGCGGCCCTGGACCTGCACACCGGGCACCACGTTCACGGCGTCGCTCTCGAAGGCGACATAGCGGCCGTCGGCGTTGATCGCGACGTAGTCGGTGAAGCCGTCCAGCACGCTGCCGTCGTCGGCCAGGTTGATCCGCTCGGTGCGGCCGGTCCGCAGGTCACGGACGTAGGCGTCGCGTCCGCTCTTCGCGGGCTGGGACACCAGGTTCGTGGCCCACGAGGTGAACAGGGCGTAGCGGCCGTCCGCGCTGATTCCCTGGCTCCACGACTGGTCGTCCGGCGCGGCGCCGTTCAGCCCGACACTGACCTGGACGGTGCCGCGCGGTGCCGGAGTGGCCTGGGCGGGGGCGGCGGTCACCGCGAGTACGGCGACGGCCGCGAGGATGCTGCCGGCGCCGGCCGGCCACCGGCTGCGGGTGGTGCGGATGCTGCGTGCCATGAGGTCTGTCCCTTCCCCTCTGATCACCCGGCCGGGCTCCCTCCCGGTTGCGGGCTCCAGGAGAGCCAATCGTCGGCGGGCACGATGGTCAACGATCGAGGGCCCTCTCGGCGGGAAATACGCCAACGAACGTATCCCGCACGGGAGTCGGGGCACGCGATGCGCAGCCCGACCCCAGGGGCCACCGGCGGCACGGCAGGCGGCGACCGATCGTCTTCGCCCTGCGGATCCCCGCCGACCGACGCCGGCCGGCCCGGCACCGGCGAGGCCGGACAACGGCCGGATGAGGCCTGCGCACTCGGACAGCGGCGCACTGCCCTGGGCGGGCGCGCGCCGGCCGGCGGCCAGGGAGCCGGGGGCCGGGCCTCGGGACTCCTTGACTCCCAAGGTAATTAGCTGCCATATTACCTACATGACGAGGGATGAGGCCGACGGCGAGGCGCCCACGCTGGACCAGGCCAGGCGGCAGCTCCAGCACTACGGCCTGGAGACCGATCCGCAGGCGGTGCTGGTCGCGGTGCGGCTGATCTCGGCGGGCGCACGGGTCGGCCGGGCGGCCGAGGCACACTTCGCCAGGTTCGGCCTGTCGACGGGGCGCTACCGCCTGCTCGCCGATCTCGAAGCCCATGGCGGGGAGAAGTCCCCTTCGCGCCTGGCCGCCGACCTCGACGTCTCCCGGGCCACGGTCACCGGCCTGCTGGACGGCCTCGAACGCGAGGGCTTGATCGCCCGGCGCCCGTCCGCGGAGGACGGGCGCGGCACGGTGGCCATATTGACCGCACGCGGCGCTCAGCGCCTGCGCGACATGGCGCCCGAGCACTTCGGACGCCTGGAGACGATGGTGGGCGGACTCAGCGTCGAGGAGCGCGCGGTGTTTCTGGACCTGCTCGCACGCGTGGTGCGCGGCAGTGCGGCCCTGGCCGCCGACTGACCCGACTCCCGGCCACCCCGGCCCCGCCCTCCGGGCAGGGCCTTTTTCACGGACATATAGTTAGCCACCTAATTATTCTGCTGGGGAAGGTCCACCGGCCACCCCCAGTAGCCCTTCGCTTTCCTCACGCCGACGAGAAAGAGGCCCGCATGCCCGCAATCAAGGACCGCGCAGCGAAGGACGGAGCCGGCCGGAGCCGGGCGGCGTCTCGGCCGTTCGTCCTGTGGCGTGAGGTACTGACCGCCTACGCCGCCCCCGCCCTGATGGCCGGCACCGCCGGGGTCGTCACCGGACAGCGGGACCTGGCGGTGGCGGCGTGCACCTCCATCGCCGGCACCTCCGCCGTGGTGGCGTTCCTGGTCGGCACCTGGCTACGGCACGGCGGCCGGCCGCGGCGGTGGACCACCGCCATACCCCGCCTCGCCCTGACCGTCCTACTCGTCGTCATGACGGCCGGCGCGGCAGCCCTGCTGGCGTGGGCCGCCGCCCACTGGCTTCCCGCCCACACCACCCTCCCCGTCAGCCCCTGGCTGGACCGCCTGCGCATCGACCTGCCCGTCTCCGCAGCCCTCGCGACCACCATCGTCACCCTGCGCTGGCGCAGCACCACCGGCGCATCCCGGGCATAGCCCGCCCCACCACCCCTCCAGACCCGCCCCACCGGCCCGGGCCCAGGCCCGGGCCGGGCGGGCCCGCCCGGCGGTGACCACCGCCGGGAACCCACCACGAAGTGAGGACACCGATGATCGTCGTCATGGGAGCAACCGGAGCGACCGGCAACGCCCTGCTCCACAGCCTCCTCGCCCTCGGCGAGCCCGTTCGCGCACTGACCCGTACCCCGCAGCAGCCGCTGCCCGGCCTCGGCGGCGCACACCCTTCGCCCGTCGAGGTCCGGTACGCGGACGCCGGCGACCCCGACTCGCTGCGCACCGCCTTCGAGGGCGCGAGCCAGCTCTTCCTCGCCATGGCCAACAGCCCCGCACAGGTCGAACTCGAAACCCGCGTCATCGACATCGCCGCCCACACCGGCATCGGGCACATCGTCAAGATCTCCGCGCCCGCGGCCGAACCCGACTCCCCCGTCGCCGTATCCCGCGGACACCACGCCGTCGAGACCCACCTGCGCGCCTCAGGGCTCACCCACACCATCCTGCGCCCCTACGCGTTCATGCAGAACCTCCTGCGGCTGGCGCCCACCGTCGCCCAGGGCGTCATCCTCGCCGCGCTGGGCGACGCGCCCTGCAACTACATCGACTGCCGCGACATCGGCGACGTCGCCGCCGCCGCCCTCACCAGGCCCGGCATCGCCGGCGGCACCTACACCCTCACCGGTCGGCAAGCCGTGTCCCACCCCGAACTCGCCGCCCGGCTCACCACCCTGACCGGCAGGGAGATCCGCTACGTCGACCTCACCCCGGACGAACTGCGCGACCACCTCGTCCACCGCGCCCACCTGCCCACCTGGCTCGCCGACCACGTGACGGAGATCCAGCAACTCGCCATCGACCGCCCCGAGATCCCCACCAGCACCGTCGCCGACATCCTCGGCCGCCCGCCCCGCACCCTGGACGCCTTCCTGAGCGAACACGGCGACCACTTCCGCCGATAGGACCGCTCGCCGCGTGCCGCAACGCCACCGGCGTAGCGGCACGCGGCCGGATCCGGCCCCGACCACTCCCCCAGGCGGGACGGGCCCTGCCCCCACCTGCACAAGGCATGGCACGAGCCGTGAACGCGCCCACGACGTTCGGGCGCCTCCCGCTCGCCATCGGCAGGAGCGGGTGGACAGGTGCGGACAGGAATGGACAGTCCCCGCCCCCGCCGGACCTGGAATGTGGACACCGCCCGACACGAGTCTGTGCGTCATGAACGCTGCACGCAGACAGACCGGCCAGGCGCCGAGCCGAACCCACCGGCCGGGAGCGGCACTCGCGGCACTCGCCGCGGCCCAGTTCACCGTCATGCTCGCCACCTCGATCGTCAACGTGGCCCTCCCCCGGATCCACGCCACCATCGGACTCTCGGACGGCGCGACCACCTGGGTGATCAACGCCTACGGCCTGGCGTTCGGGGCACTGCTCCTGGCCGGCGGACGGGCGGCCGACCTCCTCGGCCGGCGCCGGGTGCTGATCGCCGGCCTCGCTCTGTTCGTGCCGGCCTCACTGGCGGCGGGACTGGCCGCCTCCTCCGGCGTGCTGATCACCGCCCGCGTGCTCCAGGGCCTCGCCGCCGCCGCCATCGCCCCGGCCGCGCTCGCCCTGGCGATGGACCAGTTCCCGACCGGCCCCGGGCGGGGCAGGACACTGGGCGTGTGGGGCGCGGTCTCCGGCGCGGGAGGAGCGGGCGGCGTCCTGCTGGGCGGCGTCCTCGTCCAGGCCTGGAGCTGGCCCTGGATCTTCCACACGGTCGCGCTCGCGGCCGCGCTGGTCCTCGCCGCCGTGGCAAAGCTCCTACCGGCGACGGGGCAGGACACCGGGCACGGGGCCGGACACCAGGCCGGACAGGACGACGGACAGGACACCGGACAGCAGCCCGGGCAGCGGGCCGGACGGTTCGACCTGCCGGGCACCGCCACCGTCACCCTCGCACTGACCTGCCTGGTCTGGGGCCTGACCAGCGCACGCGGCGCCGGCTGGAGCGACACCCGGGTGCTGGGCGCCATCGGCGCCGCCGCCGCCCTGCTCGTGGCCTTCACCGTGATCGAACGCCGCCGGCCCGACGCGCCGATACCGCCGCGCCTGCTCACCACCGGCCGGGTCGCCGCGGGCAACCTGCTGATGGCACTGCTGGGGTCCGTGTGGATCGCCCTGTTCTTCTTCCTCCCGCTCTACCAACAGCAGGTCCTCGGATCAGGACCCCTGGCCACCGGAGCCGGACAACTCCCCCTCGCCGGCGCCAACATGCTCGGCGCCGCCCTGGCCCCACGCACCTCCCGCCGCATCGGCGCACCCGCCACCGTGACCACGGCCCTGCTCACCGAAGCCGTCGGGCTGCTGTGGTTGTCACGGATCGACGCCGACGGCAGCTACCTCGCCGACATCCTCGGCCCGAGCTTCCTGATCGGCCTGGGTCTCGGGGCCGCCTTCGTCCAGCTCACCGCGCTCGCCGTGACCGGCGTCCCGCAGCGGGACGCCGGTCTGGCCGGCGCACTGGTGAACACCACCCGCCAGGTCGGCGGCGCGATCGGCCTCGCCGCCCTGGCCACCCTGGCCGGTTCCGTCACCACCCACGCCGCCACCCACCAGCCCCGCCTGGAAGCCCTCACGGCCGGCTACCGAACCGCCTTCGCGCTCTCGGCCGCGGTCATGACCGCCACCGCGCTCCTCGCACTTCTCCTCACCCGCCGCGCCGACCCCACCCCTCTACCCACACCCACACACCCGGCTCCCGAGCCGCAGACCGCCTGAAACCCGACGCACCGACCGCACCGACGGCCCCAGCCACCCTTCGAGAGAGGAAGCACAACCGTGGTCACCATCGACGAGACCGCCCCCGTCACCGTCCGCCTGAGCACCGTGATCGACGCCCCGCTCACGACGGTGTGGGCACTGCACACCGACATCGCGGCCTGGCCCACCTGGAACACGGACATCGACCGGGCGGAGCTCGACGGCCCGCTGCTGCCCGGCAACTCCTTCAGCTGGCGCACCCACGGCCTGGACATCACCTCCACCGTGTACGAGCTCGTCCCCGGCGAGCGGATCGTGTGGGGCGGCCCCGCCTCCGGCATCACCGGCGTCCACGTCTGGACGTTCGAGCCGAGCGGCGACCACGTCACCGTCCGCACCGAGGAGTCCTGGAGCGGAGCGCCGGTCGAGGCCGCGGCCGACCACCTCTCCCAGGCCCTCCACGACTCCCTGCGGAACTGGCTCTCCCACCTCAAGGCCCGCGCCGAGCAGCCCGGCTGACCCCGACGCCCCTACGCCACACCACACCGCCTCCACCTCCACCTCCACCTCCACCTCCACCTCCACCGAAAGAGGTTCCTGCCATGACCACCGCGAAGCCGTACCTGACCGGCCACTACACCCCCGTCGCCGACGAGATCACCGCCACCGGCCTGACCGTCGAGGGCCACCTGCCGCCCGAACTGACCGGCCGGCTGATCCGCAACAGCCACAACCCCAAGCCCGGCATCACCCCCACCCACTGGTTCAAGGGCAGCGGCATGGTCCACGGCATCCGCCTGCGCGACGGCCGCGCCGAGTGGTACCGCAACCGCTGGGTGCACACCCCCGCACTCGACGGCGCCCCCTACCTGACCGAGCACGGCCCCGACCTCACCGCCTCCACCGCCGGCACCCACGTCATCGAACACGCCGGACGCCTCCTCGCCCTCTGCGAGGCCAACCTCCCCTTCGAACTGACGGCCGACCTGGAGACCGTCGGCGCGCACGACTTCGACGGCAAGCTGCGCACCGCCATGACCGCGCACCCCAAGACGGACCCGGTCACCGGCGAACTCCACTTCTTCGCCTCCTCCCCCTTCCCGCCCTACCTGACCTACCACGTCGCCGACGCCAAGGGTGAGATCGTCCACAGCGCCGAGGTCCCGGGTGCGACCGCCGCGCTCAAGCACGACTTCGCGATCACCCGCCGCCACGTCGTCTTCATCGAGGGCAGCGTCACCTTCGACCCCGCCGAACACTCCGGCATCCCCTACGGCTGGAGCGACGCCCAGCCCGCCCGCATAGGCCTCATGCCCCGGGGTCACGACGGCGCCCGGCAGATCCGCTGGTTCTCCATCGAACCCGGCAGCATGCTGCACGCCGGCAACGCCTACGAGGACGGCCAGGGCCGCATCGTCCTGGAGGGCCCCACCGTGGACCGCGAGGGCTTCCGGCTCTCCTGGAACTGGTGGGTCGGCGCCCCGGGGCGCAGCACCGAGCCCAACGCGCGCTCCTACACCCGGCGCTGGGTGATCGACCCGGCCGACGGCAGCGTCGACGAGCAGATCATCGACGACCTCGCGGTGGAGTTCCCCACCCTCAACGAGGACTACCTGGGCTCCGAGCACCGCTACCAGTACGCCGTCTCGTTCCCCGACGAGCAGGGCCACGGCGCCTACGGCGTCGTCAAGTACGACCGCGTCACCGGCGCGCGCCGCATCCACCGGGTCGGCGACGCGCGGCTGCCCAGCGAGGCCGTGTTCGTCCCCGCCGCCGGCGCCGGCCGCGAGGACGACGGCTACCTCCTGACCGTCGTCTCCGACCTCAAGCAGGACAGCTCGCAGCTCCTGGTCCTCGGCGCCTCCGACCTCGACCGGATCGCCACCGTCCACCTCCCCCGCCGGGTGACCGCCGGGATCCACGGCTCCTGGGTCCCCGACAGCGCCCTGGAGAACACCGCGGACTGACCCACCACCAGGAGACCGGACCACCCCTCGGCCCGCCGCCCGAACGAGGCACCGCCAGAACAAGGCGCGCGACCGGGGACAGCCCAGGAAGACCAAGGACATCACATGACGAACAACCGCAGAACCCGCCGCTGGATCGCCACCGCCCTCACCGCGCTCACCGCCACCCTCCTCGCACCGGCGATCGCGCAAAGCGCCGACGCCGACACCGACCACCGGGCCCCCGACGCCCGCATCGACTGGCACGCCTGCGCCGACACCGACTTCCGGCACATGCAGTGCGGATCGATCGAGGTACCGGTGGACTACTCCCGCCCCGGTGCCCGCAGCCTCACCCTCGCCCTGGTCCGCCGCCCCGCCGACGACCAGGCACACCGCCAGGGCACCCTGCTCCTCAACGACGGCGCCGGCGGCTCCTCGATCGAGCAGCTGCGCCTGGCCATGCACATCGGCCTGCCGACCTTCGCCGGCGACATGACCCGAAGGTTCGACCTCGTCGCCGTGGACCCGCGCGGGGTGGGCCACAGCACGCCGATCCTGTGCGGCGAACCCCTCAAGCCCGCCGGAGTCACCCACTTCCCCCGGGACCAGGCCGCGTTCGACACGCTCAAGGCCCACAACCGCGCCTTCGCCGAGGACTGCCTGGCCCGCAACGGCCGGCTGGCCGCCCACGTCGACCTGACCAGCACCGCACGGGACTTCGAAGCGCTGCGGATCGGCCTGGGCGAGCAGCAGGTCAACTGGTACGGCATCCACTACAGCACCCTGCTCGGGCGCACCTACGCCGACCTGTACCCGGGCAGGCTGCGCACCATGGTCCTCGACACCGCGCTCGACGACACCGGCTCGCCGCTCCCACGGGTCGTCCAGGAGGCGGCCACCGCCGAGGCGGCCTTCAACCGCTTCGCCGCCTGGTGCGCGACCTCCACCGACTGCGCCCTGCACGGCAAGGACGCCGCCGCCGAGTACGACGCCCTCGTCGCCCGCGCCGACCGCGATCCGATCCCGACCGGGGGCACGGCCCACCAGCCCCTGACCGGCGAGGACATCCGCGAGGCCACCCAGGACTACCTCACCCTGTCCGGGCACACCTGGCCGGACCTGGCGAGGGCGATCGTCAAGGCCCAGGGCGGCGAGGCCACGGACTTCACCCGCGACCCGGACAACACCCTCGACCCCGTCCAGGTCCAGGTCCCCGCCTGCCTGGACAACGCCCCCGCGGTCACCACCCTCGCCCAGCTCACCCAGTTGCAGCGGCAACTCGCCGGGGTGTCCCCGCACCTGGGCGGCGCCGTGCGCTCGTACAAGGCCGTCGCCGGCTGCCTCGGCTGGCCCCTGCCCGCTCAGCCCGTGAAGGCGGGCGCCCCGGTCCACGGCGCGCCGCCCGCACTCGTCCTGCAGTCCACCCACCAGGCCCTCGCCCCCTACGGCGCGGGCGCGGCCATGGCGGCCCAGCTGCCCGGAAGCGTCGTCCTCGGCCGCGAAGGCGACGACTACAGCATGTTCCTGGCCTCCCCGTGCGTCCAGGACGCCACCAACCGCTACCTGACCGCACGGGTACTGCCCGCCCCCGGCACCACCTGCGCGGACTGACCCCCCACCCGCCATCCGCCGAACGCCCCCGGGCGGCCCCGTCACCAGGACGGGGCCGCCCGGGGGCGAGCCGCTTGCCGGACACCGCGTCGAAACGGGGAGGAACCGGTGCGAAGCACGTCCCGAAAGGGCAGCTTCGACAGGGACGGACGGGCAGCGGTTCACCGGAGCCCGGGTTCGCGTGCAACGTTTCGCCCCGCCCACGGCATCTACGTGATGTCAGGGGCCTCCCCCCGACGTGGATTCGTTCACGTCCGTGCCGCCCGCAGACGTGCCCTGAATTCATCGTGGGCGATATCGAATTCTCCCACGGCGATTCAGTGCGTATACCATCGAGCTATTTGCAGCAAGCATTCCGGACTTGTCACACGGTTGTGACAACCCTGCACGACAATGCGTCGGATCCGCGGGACGCGGCGGTTAGTGTTTCTGACATGGCATCGAACCTCCCTCCGATATGGAATTCATCCGACACCGAACCCCTCCCGCCCACCCGCAGCTCGCCGCTCCAGATGGCCCGCTACGGAGCGACCTTCCTGGGTGTGAGCGTGGTGTCCGGTGTGCTGCTCGCCGGCATGGCCCTGCCCGCCGCCGGGGCGCTCGGACTGACGGCGAAGAGCACGGCGGAGGGCTTCGAGGACATCCCCGACGACTTCAAGACCCCGCCGCTCACCCAGTCCACGCAGATCTTCGACGCCAAGGGCGGGCTGATCGCCAAGGTCTACGAGCGCGACCGCACGGTGCTCGCCGCGGACCAGATGTCGCCGTTGATGCGCCAGGCGCAGGTGGACATCGAGGACGCGCGCTTCTACGAGCACGGCGCCGTCGACCTCAAGGGCGTGGTCCGCGCGGCCGGCAAGAACGCCGAGAGCGGCACCACCTCGCAGGGCGCCTCGACGCTGACCCAGCAGTACGTGAAGAACGTCAACGTCGAGAAGGCCGGCGACGACCAGGCTGCCGTCCAGGAGGCGCAGCGCAAGACCCTGGGTCGCAAGATCCAGGAGCTGAAGGTCGCGATCAAGCTGGAGGACGAACTGACGAAGGATCAGATCCTCACCAACTACCTCAACATCACGTACTACGGGAACGGCGCCTACGGGGTCGAGGCCGCCTCGCAGCGCTACTTCAGCAAGAGCAACAAGGACCTCACCATCGCCGAGGCCGCCACCCTGGCCGGGCTGGTGCAGAACCCGTCGGCCTACGACCCGAAGCTGCACCCGCAGGCCGCGCAGACCCGCCGCAACGTGGTGATCGACAAGATGCTGGAGAACAAGCACATCACCGAGGAGCAGGCGAAGGAGGCGAAGGCCGCCCCGCTCGGCCTGCAGTTCAAGGACCCGCAGAACGGCTGCATCACCGCCCGGGCGGGCATGGGCTTCTTCTGCGACTACGTCCGCCACGTGGTCAAGCAGGATCCGGCGTTCGGCGACAGCGCCGCCGAGCGCAAGAAGTTCTGGGACCAGGGCGGCCTGAACATCTACACCACCCTGGACCCGGACAAGCAGGCCGCCGCGCAGGACGCGGTGAGCAGCAACGTGCGGGTCACCGACAGCGTCTCGGCCGCGGCCAGCATGGTCGAGCCGGGCACCGGCAAGATCCTGGCGATGGCCCAGACCCGCCCCTACGGCCTGGACAAGGACAAGAACCAGACCGTCGTCAACCTCAACGTCGACCTGGCGATGGGCGGGGGCAACGGCTTCCAGCCCGGGTCCACGTTCAAGCCGATCGTCGCGGCCGCGGCACTGGAAGCGGGCCGGCCGCCGACCCAGGAGTACTCGTCGCCGAACAAGCTCGAATACCCGACGACGAAGACCTGTACGGGCACCTGGAAGAACGACGCCCGGCCCAAGGCCGTGGTGCCCAACGAATCCGCGAACGAGAAGGGCCCCTACCAGCTGAAGGAGGCGATGGCCCTCTCGGTCAACACCTACTTCGTCCAGATGGAGCAGGACATCGGCCTCTGCCCGGTCAAGCAGATGGCCAACAAGCTCGGCATCACCACCCGAGCCAGCGGCAAGCCCCTCGACGAGGTCCCCGCGATGGGCCTGGGCGTCGAGGAGGTGAGCCCGCTGACCATGGCGAACGTCTACGCGACCTTCGCCGCCCAGGGCAAGTACTGCGCGCCGATCGCGATCAACAAGATCACCACCCTGGACGGCAAGGACGTCCCCACCCCGGCCGGCCGCTGCGACCAGGTGTTCTCCGAGACCACGGCACAGGCGCTCAACACCGTCCTGAACGGCGTGACCGAGAACGGGACCGGCGCGAAGGCCAACCTGGAGGGCGGCCGGCAGATCGCCGGCAAGACCGGCACCTCGGACCACAAGAAGGCCGCCTGGTTCAGCGGCTACACCCCGCAACTCGCCACCGCCGTCTGGCTCGGCGGCCCCAACGGCGGCGTCGAGATGCGCAACATCACCATCAACGGGAAGTACCGCCCCGAGGTGTTCGGCGCCGACGGCCCCGGCCCGATCTGGCAGGACGCCATGAACCAGGCCCTGCGGGGCGCCCCCAAGCTGCCCCTCAAGATGGCCGACATCCCCGACCCGGCACCCAGGACCGACCCGAACCCCTCCGGAACCCCCACGAGCCCGCCGGCCACCACCCCGGCCGGCCCGCAGCACTGACCGGGGCGGGCACGACTACCCGGCGACGGCGCCGGCCGCACGGCGCCGCCGCCGGGGTCACGCGACACGTGGGGGTGTCGCACGTGGCTGCGGTGCCCCCCGGCCGTGAACCCCGCCCGCCCCGGCGGGGCGGCTCGTGCTGCGCGGGTCGGCCCGGGGCGGCGAAGATAACAAGGCGGGAACGCTTGGGCACTCGCGACCGCTCAGCCCGCCGCTGAGTACCACCGGCGAGGCACCATGGGCGACCCGACCGCACCACCGCCGACACCCCAGGACCGCCATGCCTGCACCGCCCGTCTCCGCTCTCGCGCTCGCCGCGGCGGCCCTCGCCGTGCTCGCCGGCTGCGCGGGCCAAGGCGGAGCCGGGGCGCCGGAGGGTCCGGCCGCCGTGTCGGCTCCCACCGGCCCCACCGCCCCGCCGTCGACGCCCGGACCTTCCGCGAGCGCCTCCCCGGCTGTGCCCTCCTCCCCGGCCACCACGAACCTCCCGAGCGCCACGGACCTCCCGAGCACCACCGACCTCCCGAGCGCCACGGACCTCCCGAGCACCACCGACCTCCCGAGCGCCGCCGCCACCACCGTCCGTACCGAGGTCGCCACCCTCGCCATCCCCTCGATCGGCCTGGCAGGGCTGAGGGTGATTCCGTACCCCGGCACGATGGACGACGGGCCCGGCACCCGGATCCAGAACGGCGGGGCGGCCGCCACCCCGTACGGCGAGCTGGGCGGCGCCGGCCCGGGCGAGGTCGGAAACTTCCTGGTCGCGGCACACCGCCTCTCGGCCGGCGGCCCGCTGCGCGACCTGCCCTCGGTTCGCGACGGCGATGTCGTGCTGGTCACCGCGCACGGCACCGAGTACGAGTACGTGATCACGGGCACCAGGACCACCTCGTTCCGTTCCCAGCAGTCGCTGGCCGAGCAACGCGCCGCCGTCCCGGGCCACCCGGGCGAGCAGGCGGTCCAGCCGATGATCACGATCTCGACCTGCGCCACCCCCGAGGACAACGCCGCGGGCAACCGCTGGCGGGACGCGAACGGGAACCCCGAGCACCGGATCGACAAGATCGGCGTCCTGCGCGCCACCCGCCCCACCGGCTGAACCCCGCCACGCCTCCCCTGTCGATCATCGGCGAGGGATCCGGTACCGCTCTCGGCTCAGCCCACAGCGGCGGCCGAAGCCCCGACGGTGATGCCTTCACCCCCTCCCCGGCCCCCGGCCCGCGGACCGTCGTGCTGGGCTTCCGGGCAGAGCTCCTGGCCTGGGGCCAAAGATTCTTCGGCCCCAGCAGGTGAGCGACCGTCACTTCAAGCGGTGAGAACCGCAGGATTTCCTGTCGCCCCCACCCGCGGTCGAAGCCGCTCAGTGCCGGTCAGGGGCGGTCAGGGGCGGTCACCGAGCCGGAGGTGGGTGGCGAGCCGGCGGCGGCCGCCGGTCAGCGCCTCGGCAACGACCGCGAGCGAGACCAGCACCGCGAAAACCACCGCCGGCAGGGCGAGCGGCCCCGCCGCGGAACGCAGGCCGGTCGGCACCGGAGCCCCGACCAGCGTGGACAGGTCGACCGCCGGGCCGAGCAGGACGACGGCCGCCAGCGCGGCCAGGGCGCCGCCGGCCGCGGCCGCCAGGGTCTGCGGCAGCGTCTCGGCGAGGACGAGCGCGAGGCCCTGCCGGGAGCGCAGGCCCATCGTGCGCAACCGGGCCAGCAGGGCGGCGCGGTCGGGTGCGGCACGCAGCAGGGTGAGGAGCACGGCCAGCAGGGTGAGGGCGCCGGCGGCCAGGACGGCGTGGAGGAAGAGACGGCCTGCGGCGTGCTGGAGGGGATCTCTGGCGAGGTCGGCGGTGACGGCGGCGCTGGTGCGGGTGAGGTAGCCGTTGCGCAGGGCGTCGGGATCGTTACCGACCACGGCGGTGGACGCGGTCGACCCGGGCGGCGGGGCGTCGGGATCGGCGAGGGCCGAGGGCGGCAGTTCGTGGACCAGCCGGGCGAGCGCCGGTTCGTCGACGGGGCCGACGGCGAACCAGTCGGTGATCCGGGCGAGTTCCGGCAGCACGGCGGCGGCGGGGGTGGGCAGGACGACGAAGGGCCGGGTGGCTCCGGGCAGGGCGGGGGTCGCGTCGACCGTGCCGGCGTGGACGGTGAGCACCTCGCCACCGCTGGGCAACCGCAGGCGGTGGCCGCCGGGACCGAGCCGGCGCGCGAGGTCCGCACTGAACAGGGCGGGAACGGTGGGCGCCCCGGCGGCGGGACCGGCCGGCCCGGAAGCGGCGGGAGCGCCGGCCAGCGCGGCCGGGTCGAACACGCCCGCCCCGACGACGCGGGCGATCCGCGCATACGCCTGCGGCTCGGCGACGACCAGGGTGACCTGGGTGGCGCCCGGGTCGACGCCCGCCCGGGCCCCCGGGACGCCTTCGAGGAGGAACGCCTCGCTCTCCAGCCGGACCCCGGTCGCGGCGCTCACGCCCGGCAGGGCGGCGGCCGCCTGCACGAAGCCGGGCGGCAGCGTGGCACCGGCCGGCGCCGTGACGTAGGCGTCCGCCCCGACGATCAGCCGGGCGGCCCGCTGCCGGGCCGAGTCGACGCCCTCCAGCACACTGGCGCCGAAGCCCGCGGTGGTAACGGCGAGGACCAGAGCGAGCAGCGGCAGCACGGAGGGGCGGGGCCGACCGTCGGTGTCCCGGGCGGCGCGGGCCAGTCCCAGGAAGCCCACCGTCCCGCGACCACGGGCGGCCGCGCGGGCCAGGATGCCGGAGAGGTGGGGCAGCAGTCGTGCCAGCAGCAGCGCCGCGGTGAGGGCGATCAGCAGCGGCGCCGCGACGAGCAACAGGTCGGGGCCGGCGTCCGGCGGCGCGGCGCTGCGCCGCCGAACGCCCGTCACCGCGGCGACGGTCAGGACGAGAACGGCGAGTTCGGCGATGTACCGGCCGCGCCGCAGGGCCCCGCCGAGGTCCCGGGCCGGCGGCAGCGCGGCCCGGACGGGGACAGCGAGCAGCGCCAAGAGGGTGACGACCAGCGCGGCCGTCACCGCCGCCGTCCAGCGCGGAGTCGGCCGGAGCCACAGCGCCAGCGCGGTGGCCGCCACCGCCGCCGGCAGCACCGCCACCGCGCTCTCCCCACTCAACCGCGCCAGTACGCCGGCGCCGGAGGCACCCCGCGCCCGGAGCAGGCGGAGTTCCGCGCCGCGCCGCTGCATGGTGAGCGCGGTGGCCAGCGCCAGGACCACACCCGCCACCCCCGCGACAGCCGCCGGACCGACCAGGGCCAGCGGCGCGACGGCGGCCTGACGCACCACCGCCCGCTCCAGGTGGCCGGGCAGCCGGGACGTCGTCGCCAGATCGGTGCGCCCGGTCGCGGCGACCAGCCCGGTGGCGGTCGGCCCCGTCATGAACGCGGCGACGTCCCGCCGAACCCCTGCCAGCCGGTCCGCACGCAGCCCGTCGATGTCCACCGGCAGCCGCCAGAAGTCACGCACGTGGTGCCCCCAGACGGCGAGGGCACCCAGATCGTCACCCCCGACCACCGCGGCGGTGTGCCAGTGCCGGGTGTTCGGGTCGTCGAGCGAACGCACCAGGCAGGCCCGGCCGGTGCACGGCAGGTCGGCCCAGAACGGATCGGCCGGATCGGTGACGGTGTAGAAGCCGGTCACCCGTACCTGCCGGGACGGCACGGAGTCGTCTCCGAGGACGTCGCCGAGACGGATCTTGATCTTCTCCGCCGCGTCGAGGGCGACCGCGATCGGAATCGGGTCACCGGCGGTGGCACCGCCGGACGGCCAGGCGCCCGCCACCAAGGTCGAGTGCTCGGCGAAACCGTGCAGGTAGAGCAGGTTCAGCGTGGGCGGGGAGACACCGTCCGGACGGTCCAGACCCGCCGTGGTCAACGCACGAAGCCGAACCCCCTCGGCACCGAACACCGGCCCCGAAGGCGCCACCGAGAAGCCCGCACCCGTCCGGGCCAGCAGCTCGCCCGCCACCGACTCCAGGTCCGCCGCGCTCTCGCCCCGGTCAGGGCGGGGCGCGGCGGTGCTCAGCAGGCTCGTCTCCAACGGCCCCCGGTCGTGCAGGAAGTCACGCAGTGCAGCGTCCGCACCACGATCCAGGACCCGCGGGAACACCGCCGCCAGGAACACCAGCGCGAAGGCGAGCCCCGCGGTGAGCAGCGCCGCCCAGGGCGCCGTGCGCAGCCTCGTACGCACCCACCGGGCCGGCCGGTGGTCACCGCTGGCCGCGGAACGGGCGGGGCTGGTCACATGGTCCTCCGTCGGACGGGACGGCGGTCGTCGACGATCCGTCACGCAATGAGCGGCCGATCCTGTCAAACACCCCCACGCAGTGGAAGAGACCGCTGTGAAACACGGACCGAAGAGGCAGTCCGGGGACGGACGAACGGGCAGACGACCCGCCTGTGACCCGGCAGCCGGCTCCGAACCGGGCGGACCGCCGGTCGCCGGCCCCGGTGGCGCCCTCGCCGGTACGGGTGGCACCGGAAAGGGCTGTGGCCCGACCCCCCCGGGGGGGGGGGCCCACCCGGTTGGTTGGGGCGGGGGGGGGCGGGGGGGGGGCCCGGGGGACGACGGGGCGGGGGAATGGGGGCCGACCCCCACCT
>NZ_JBHVWC010000018.1:110621-139546 GCF_042882445.1 Kitasatospora sp. NPDC058218
CGCGGGAACCCACGGGGGCGCCCCGCGGGGCGCGGGCCCGGGGGCCGCCCGCCCGGTTCGGGGTGCCACCGAAATGGGGGGGGGCCCCCCCCCCCGGGGGGTCGGGCCACAGCCGTTTCGTGCGGTCGGGCGGCGCGGCGGGCGGGCCCGGTGCGACGACGGGGCGGGTCAGTGCTGCCAGACCCGCACGTAGTCGACCTGCATGTCGCCCGGCACCGCCGACGGGCCGCCGCCGTTCCAGACGGCGTTGTTGAGGATCAGGTACTGCGGCGACGAGCTGATGCCGCTGGTGATCTGCCCGACCTGCTTCCCGTCGTAGAAGTAGGTCACCGAACCCGGCTTCCACTCGGCGCCGTAGGTGTGCCAGCCGCTGTAGTTGCCGGTGGCGCAGCCGCCCGGGCCGCCGGACGGCGAGTGGTAGTGGTAGCAGGCCTGGCCGCCCAGGCCCTCCATGATGTCCATCTCGCCGTCGGCCGGCCAGTTGTGACCGTCCGTCCAGAACGCCGGCCAGTTGGCGATCTGCGAGCCGTCGGCGGGCAGGTAGATCCGCGCCTCGAAGGCACCGTAGGTGAACTCCGCCTTGCCGTTGGAGGACAGCATGCCGGAGCGGTACGGGTAGGTCTTGCCGTTGACCGTGGTCGGCTGCTGGGCGATGTTCAGGTGCAGCGAGCCGCCGCCGACGGTGGACTGCGACGGGGCGTAGGCCGCCAGCTCGATGTCGGGGTTGACCGGCTGCGTGGTGCAGGTCTGGCAGCCGAACCAGTTGGGCGTCCACTTGGCGCTGTCGACGCTGCTGCCGTTGAACTCGTCCGCGAACACCGGGCGCCAGCTGCCCGCGATGCCCAGCGGGCCACTGCCCGCGGCGGGGGTCGTGGGCGACGGGGTCGTGGTCGGCGTGGCGGTGGCCGTGGGCGTCGGCGTGGCGGTCGGCGTCGGCGTGGCGGTCGCGGTCGGCGACGGGGTCGGCGTGGGTGACGGGGTCACCGCGGCGCCGCCCGACGTGAACGTGCGGACCGGCGTCAGGTTGTGCCAGCCGTCCAAGGCCTTGTAGGCCACGAAGTACGTGTACGCCCCGGCCGGGAACGTCCGGCTCTTGGGTGTGAAGGTGGTCTGCCGGGTGTCCAGCGTGGTGGCGGTGGCCCCGGGGAAGTCGTAGTTGGCACCGCTCGCGGAGCGTACGGCGATGGTGAGGCTCTGCAGCTTGAGCCGCTTGCCCGCGTGCACCTTGGCGGTCGCGGTCACGGCCGAGTTCGGCGCGGGCGAGCCCGGCGTGATGTCGAGCGAGTCGACGGTGACCGGGCTGGTGGCCGCCTCGGACTGCGCCGCCCAGGTCACGGTGCCGGTGGTCACGGCCGCGGCCGCGAGTGCGGCGACGGTCAGCCGCTTCCAGGGCGCCGGTGTGGCCCGGCGGTGTCGAGTGTTCTTACGCAGGGTTGTCATGCTGTGGCAGTACCTTTCCTGCCCCCCTCGAGACGGACGGGCTCCATCCGCGGCAGGAGCGGAGGAGAGCCCGTCGAGGGGGGAGCCTGGGCGAAGCGACGCGTCCTTCGCAACCTGCGGACCGTCAGCTCGCACCGTTCCCGCCGGTCGGGCAGGGGGTTGTTCGCAGGGAAACCAGCAGGTCAGGACGGATGTCGGGGCCGCCGTCGGCAGCGGATGTGAGGTGCCGCACAGGTGACCGGGGCCACAGCGGCCGTCCGGTCAGCGGGGTGGTCCGCCCGATGCGCGGACGGGCGCGGACGGGACCCGGCCGGCCACCGCGGGCGGCCGGCGGGTGCGCCCCCGGGCCTCACGTGACGGCGGTGTCCCCGAAGGAGACGAGCAGCCGGCGCAGCATCCCGGCGAGCTCCTCGCACTCCGCGCGCTCGAACAGCTCCAGCATGCGGGCCTCGTGGGCCAGGTGGTCCGCGATGTACTCGCGGGTCACCGCCATTCCCTTCTCGGTGAGCCTGATCCTCACGGAGCGCCGGTCCTCGGCACCCCGCACCCGCTCGACCAGGCCCTTCGCCTCCATGCGGTCGATGCGGTTGGTGATGGCACCGCTGGTCACCATGGCGGCCTTGCGGAAGGCCCCCGCGGTCAGCTCGTAGGGCGGGCCCGACCGCTGCAGGGTGGCGAGGACGTCGAACTCGCCCAGTTCCAGGTCGCGTTCGGCGGCGAAGGCCTTGAGCTCCCTGTCGAGCGCCGTGCCGAGGCGCTGGAGCCGGCCGAGCACCTGCACCGGCCAGAGCCGGTCGGCCAGATCGGGGCGCTCCGTCACCCACTGCTGGACGATCTCGTCCACCGCGTCGCTGTCGCCGCCGCTCATCGCTCTCCCTCGGGTCGCTGCCGTGTCGCCCCGAGGATATCTCAACCTTAAAAGACTTGACGTTGAAAGATCGCGGGGTGTTTTATCTCAACGTTGAAACTCTCAGTCTTGAACGAACGGAGCGCGCCATGTCCGCGCCCCGGCCCGCCGCAGCCTCGTCCCCTCGTCCCCGGTCGGCCCGGGGCCCCGTGCCCGCTCAGGGAGTCACCATGTCCGCAGCCGTTCCCACCACCACCGCCACGGCCCGCACCGCACCACCCCGCACCGGCGGGGCACCGTCCACCCGGCCACCGGCCGCCCTCTGGCTGGCCCTGCTCGCCACGCCCATCGCCATGGGCGCCAACGCACCCGTGCTGATCCTGCCCGACATGGCCCGCTCGCTCGGGGTCTCCACCACGACCGCGACCTGGCTGGTCACCGTCTTCGCCTGGGCGATGACCATCGGTACGCCGCTGTTCGCCGCCCTGATCAGGCAGCGGGGGCTACGACCGACCCTCGTCGCCAGCGGGGCGGCCGTCCTGGCCGGCACCGCGCTGCTCACCACCTCCCCCTGGCTCCCCCTCATGCTCGTCGGGCGGGCCGTCCAGGCAGCCGGCGGCGCGGGGCTCGTGGCGGTGGCGATGAACCTGGCCGGTTCGGCCCGGCGGATGGGGGTCATCACCGCGGGGTTCGGGGTGCTCGGTGCCTCCGCGCCCCTGCTCGGCTCACGGATCGCGGACGCGCTCTCCTGGCGGCCGGCCCTCGCGCTCTCCACCCTCGCACTCGTCGCGATACCCGCCGTCTGGCGTCACGCACACTCCGCCCGACCCGCCGACACCCCCTTCGACGCCACGGGGGCCGGGCTCGTGGTGGCGCTGGCCTCGGCGCTCGTCCTCCTGCCCACCGCACCGCTCGCGGCCGCCGGCGCCGCCCTCGCCACCGCCGCCCTCCTCGCGGTCCACGTGCGACGCCACCCCGACGGCTTCGTTCCGACCGCCCTGCTGCGCTCACGCGCCTTCGTCGGATCCGCGCTCCTCGCCTGCGCCTTCTCGACCTCGTACTTCACCCTCCTGTTCAGCCTGCCGCGGCTGATCCAGCAGCGGACGTCCTGGAGCACGGACCTCATCGGCACCGGGCAGCTCATCGCCCTGCTGATCGGCTCGGCACTGTCCTGGCTCCTCGCCGCGGCCTCCGTGCGCCTCGGCCACCGCGCGGTCCTCGCCCTCCTGATCACCCTCGCCGTCCTCGCCCCGCTCACCGCGGCCCTCGCCACCTGGCCGCTGCTCCTCCTGTGCACCGCCACGGCGGCCGTGTTCGTCTCCGCCGGCAGCAACGCCGTCCTGTCCCTGCACGCCGCCAAGAGCGCGCCCCAGCACCACCGCCCCACCGCCATCGGCCTGTTCGTCCTCTGCTACCAGCTCGGCGGCGCGCTCGGGCCCGCCCTGGCCGCCCTGCTCGTCCTGACGTAGCACCACCCCGAGCCCGCACCGGCGCCGCCGGCCGGGGCCTCCCCCGGCCGGCGGTCCGCGCAACGGGGCGGCGCACCCCCGCACGTCGCTCCCTGTACGACTGAACCGGGCCCGCCGACCGCCCCGTTCCTCACTTCAGGGCAACGCCGTCCCGCCCCCGCCACCGGGCCACCGGTCGGCCGGCCCCGGGCAGGCGGACCCGGTCGACAGCCCGGCTCCTCCCGCCCTCCTCGCCCGCCCGAACGTACGGAGGTCCGATGGGCCGCTATGTCATCCGCCGACTGCTACAGGCGCTCCCGGTGCTGATCGGCGCGACGTTCCTGCTCTACGCCGTGGTCTTCGCGCTGCCCGGCGACCCGGTGCAGGCGCTGGCCGGCGACAGGCGCGTCAATCCGCTCGTGGCGGAGATGATCCGCCAGAAATACCACCTGAACGACCCGTTCCTCCTCCAGTACTGGTACTACATCTCGGGGGTCTTCCAGGGCGACCTGGGCGAGAGCCTGACCGGTCGGTCGGTCGGCGACATGATCGGCGAGTCCTTCCCCTACACCGTGAACCTCTCCCTGGTGGCCTTCGTCATCGAGGCGGTCATCGGTGTCCTGGCGGGCGTCCTGGCGGCACTGCGCAAGGGCGGCTTCCTGGACCAACTGGTCCTGGTCAGCACGCTGTTCGTGATCTCGATCCCGGTCTTCGTCACCGGCTTCGTGCTCCAGCTGCTGCTGGGCGTCAAACTCAAGACCGACTACGGTGTCGACTTCTTCCCGGTCTCCTTCAACGACGAGGACGGGCTACGGGCCTACCTGCTGCCCGCGTTCGTACTGGCGTCCACCTCACTGGCCTACGCGGCGCGGCTGACCCGCACCAGCCTGATGGAGACCATGCGCGCGGACTACGTCCGCACCGCGGTCGCCAAGGGCCTGAAGCGCCGCCGGGTGATCGGCCGACACGCCCTGCGCAACGCGCTGATCCCGATCGTCACCTTCCTCGGCGTCGACCTCGGCGGACTGATGGGCGGCGCGGTCATCACCGAGAGCATCTTCAACGTGCACGGCATCGGCGGCCTGCTCGCCCGCGCCGTGTACCAGAAGCAGGGCACGATCATCATCGGCGTGGTGACGCTGCTGGTACTGGTCTACCTGCTCACCAACCTGCTCGTGGACCTGCTGTACGCCGTGCTCGACCCGAGGATCCGCTACGAGTGACGGGCCCTGCCACCGCGGACCGGCGGCGGCAGGGCCCTGGTCCCTGCTCCTCGGTCAGCGGTCGACCGTGCTGGGAACGACGTTCGGCTCGGGGCGGATGGTCACGGGAGGAAGGGTGATCACCGGCCCCAGCGGGTGGCAGCCGTCCCAAGCGATCAGGTGGCCGGGCGGGCAGCTGGTCGGTGGCGTCGGCAGCGTCGGCACCGGCCTCGGCCCCGGAGTCCAGGCGCCCCCCTGGCCCTTCGGGTCCTCGGTGGGGGTCTTGGCCGGTGCCTCGGCGGGGGTCCCGGCGGGCGCCTTGACGGGCGACTTCGAGGACACCGGCTGGGCGGATGCCAGCAGTCGGCGATCGGGCCGGACGGGTCGGGCCCGGGCTGTCCGCCGCCTGCTCCCGTCCACCGCCGGTTCCGCGCCGACGCCCTGTGACACCGGGCCCTCATCGCGGGCGCGTCTCCACCGCTCCCCGGGGCGGCGGGCGAGGGCCGGGCGTGGCAGGCTTGCGGGCCATGGGTGAGCGTGAGGTCGGCGGGGCGGACGGGTCGGTGCCGCTACTGGTGGTGGATGCCGCCAATGTGGTGGGTTCGGTGCCCGACGGCTGGTGGCGGGACCGCCGGGGTGCGGCCGAGCGGCTGCGCGACGCGTTGGTCGTCGTCGCGCGGCACGGACCGGCGGAGCGGGACGGGGTGGGTGCCGGACCGGTGGAGGTGGTCCTGGTCGTGGAAGGCGCCGCCCGCGGGGTCGCCGCGGTGCCCGGGGTCCGGGTCGTCGCCGCGCCCGGGTCCGGCGACGACCGGATCGTCGGGCTGGTCGAGGAGGCGCTGGCCGCCCGGCCGGGGCGGGACTGCCGGGTCGTCACCGCGGACCGCGGCCTGCGGGCCCGTGTCACCGCCCTCGGCGCCCGAGTACTCGGTCCGCGCACGGTGTGGCCGGCCCGATCGGCCCCGTCGCAGGGTTGAGCCGTCGACCGCGGGGCCCGGCCCCGGCCCGGAACGGCGAACACCACCGTCGCGGCCGCCGACGATGAACGCCGGTCCCGGCCCCGGGCGGGCGACCCCGAACGGGCGGGGGCTCAGCGGACCCGGTCGTAGACGACGGACAGCGTGCCGTGCTCGCCCGCGGTCTGGCTGACGAGCGCCCACCTGCCCGCGGGCAGACCGTCGTCGAAGAGGCGCGGCCCAGCGCCGAGGAAGAGCGGAAAGACCGTCAGCGCCAGCCGGTCGACCTGGTCGGCCGCCAGCAGCGCCTTGATGACGCTCGCACTGGAGAGCACGAGGATGTCGCCGCCCTCGGTGGCCTTGAGGTCCGCGACCACCTCGGCGGTCGGTTTGTCGACAACGGTCGTCCGCTCCCACGGCGCCTCGCCGGGGGCCGACTCGCCGAGGGTGGAGGAGAGGACCACCTTGTCGGTGTCGACGAGCCACTGCGCGAAGCGCTTGTCGCGCGGGTCGACACCCGCCATGCCGACGACGGTGGGCCAGAAGCCGAGGAACCCCTCGGCGTTGACCCGACCGAGCAGGGCCGTCGTCGCCGGCTCCCAGAGGCTGGTCAGGTGGTCGCGGGCGACGTCGGTGTGGGCGTACGGCATCACCCAGCTCATGTCCAGGGGGTCGCGCCCGGCGTAGTGGCCGTCGAGGGAGACGCTCATGTTGGTGACGACCCTGCGGCCTGCGGTCTGCTCAGTCATTTCGTCGTCCTCGGGTCGGTGTCGGTGCCTCGATCGGCATCGGTGTCGATATGGGTGGCGGTGCCGTGCGTGTCCGCCTGCGCGTCTGCGGCGAGGGTGGCCGCGAGCTTGTCGAGGCTCTGGCCGAAGCCGATCTCGATGCCCGCGATGAAGTCCGCGGAGTCGACGGTGCTGTCGGCGATTCGCCAGTGGACGTCCAGCTCCGTGCCCGACCCCGCGCTCGTGTCGGTGCCGGTCGACCGGAGGCCGAGTTCGACGTGGGCGGTGAACGCGGTGCCGCCGTCGGGGAGCAGCGGGGAGAGCCGGTAGGCGAGGCGCTCGCCGGGGCGCACTTCCTCGACGGTTCCCTCCGCGCGCCCGGCGACCGGGTCGGAGCCGTCGGTGTCCTCGGCATCGCGGTACTCCTGGACGATCCGGCCACCCGGTCGCGCCTCGAGGACGAGCTCGGAGACGCGGAGGTCGTCGGGCGTCCACCACCGGGCGAGCAGAGGGGCCTCGACCAGGTGGCGCCAGACCTCGTCGGGACGGCCCGGCAGCGACCGGAGGAATCGGAACGACCGGCCGTCGGCCCACCCCGACTCCCCCGCGGCGAGCCGCTCCGCGTGGACGCCGAGCGCGTAGCGGTCGTACGTCTCGCCCGGGCCGCCGGCCTGGTCCGCGGTGTCGGCCAGCCGGCTGAGCTCGGCCGCCAGATCCCGCAGGGGGCCGGACCGGAGCGCGTAGATGCGGCGCTGGCCGGTGCGCTGGGAGGTGACGACGCCGGCGCGTTCGAGGGCCTGCAGGTGCTTGGTCGTCTGCGGCTGCCGCGCTTCGGCGAGGCGGGCGAGAACCCCGACCGGGCGGGGCCGCTCGGCCAGCAGGCTCACGAGCCGCCAGCGGGCGGGATCGGCCAGCGCGGAGAGGAGTGCGTCCATGGAGACAAGTATTCTTCAGAGGGAATATTCGCGTCAAGGAATATCTTCTGGCCCGGTCGAGCCGTGCGATCCGCCGCGGGCGACGAGGGCCCACGGCCGGGCGTCGCGGGTGGCGGCTCCCGAGGCGGCCAACGGGCGGTCGGCATGTCGGAGTTGAGTTCGAGCGCACTCCAAGTTCTACGGTCTTGCCAGGACCGGACACCACGAGAAGGTGCCGACGCGCCACCGAAACGGAGCAACGCCATGACCATCTCCCCGAACGCCGCCGAGACCCGGCAGGACCGCTACGAGCGCGGCATCGAGATGCTGACCCGCATCGACGGCGAGGCCGGGCAGCGGGTGGTCGACGCGCTGGCCGGAATCAGCCCCGAACTGGGCCACCAGATCGTCGCCTGGGGATTCGGCGAGATCTACCAGCGCCCCGGACTCGCGCCGCGCGACCGCCAGTTGGTGACCCTGGGCATGCTCACCGCGCTCGGCGGCTGCGAACCCCAGCTGGACGTCCACATCAACGCCTCCCTCAATGTCGGCCTCACCCCCGAGGAGATCGTCGAGACGCTGCTGCACTCCGCCGCCTACTGCGGCTTCCCGAAGGCCCTCAACGCCACCTTCGTCGCCAAGAAGGTCTTCGCCGAGCGCGGCCTCCTGCCGGTCGCGGCCGACTGAGGCCCGGCCCCGGACCCTGCGAGCCGGACGGCGCGGGGGCCGGAGGGCACGGAGGCCGGACGGCGCGCCGAGGCGGTCCACGAACCCGCCGCCACCGGCCGGCCACGGACCGCCCGCGGACCCGGCCGGGCCGGTCGCGCCGGTCGGTCAGTCGGTCAGCGCCGCAAGCTCCGCGTTGGCGCGCTCCGCGACCAGGGCGAGGACGCGACCGGCGGCGGCGAGGTCCTCGGCGGGTATCGCGCCCCAGATGCGGGCGGTGACGGGGGCGGTCTGCGCGCCGACGGCGGCGAGCAGCTCGCGCCCCGCGCCCGTGGGACGCAGGTGGGCGCCGTCCGCCACGAGCAGCTGCTCGGCCAGCAGCGCGTCGAGGGTGGCGCGGACGTCGACCGGATCGGCCTTGAGGGAGCCCCGGACCTGGGCGACGAGCTGGTCCGCCGTCCGCGGGGCGTCGGCGGTGACGGCGGCGCGCAGGGCGACCTGCTGCTGGAAGGTGATGCCGTGCCGGGCCAGGACGTGCTCCAGGACGCCGCGGGCGGCGTAGTGGGCCAGGCCGAGGGCGCGGGCGTCGGCGACGGGCGCGGCGGCGGTGACTGCGGCGGTGGTCATGGTGTTGCCCCCTGAGTGCTGTCGTCGTTCGGTGGTGATGGCGCGAGAGGTACGTCGAGCAGGGCCGTCAGCTCGTCGGTGAACGCGCGCGCCCGTGGCGCGTCGAGGCCGCCGAGCGGCTCCAGCAACTGCCGATGCAGCTCCTGGACCACCGCGACGGCCTGCCGCGTGACGGCCTGGCCCTGCTCCGTGAGGGCGAGCTGCACGGCGCGCGGGTCACGGGGGTCGCGGGTGCGTTCGATCAGACCGGCCGACTCCAGCGCGCGCGCCAGCTTCGAGACGTAGAGCGCCTCCAGGCCGGTGTGATCGGCGAGCCGGCGTTGACTGGGCCGCTCACCGGCGCGCTGCATGCCGTGCAGCGACGCGACCAGCGAGTACTGCGCGTGGGTGAGGCCCAGTGGAGCCACCGCGCGATCGACCGCGACGCGCCACTTGTTGGCGAGCCGCCATACCAGGAAGCCGGGCGTGGGGCCCGTTGAACCCTTGCTCATGCGATATAGAGTACATGGCTACTATGTCCATGGCTACTATTTTGCGGCGGCACGACCGTCCGGGGTGACCGCGGCGGCGTCCGCACGCGGGCGGACCTCCCGGCGGAGGCGGTCGAGCAGCCCGCCGGAATGTGGCGACGACGTGGAGATGATGGGGCCTCATGGCGAAGAGGGGTCTGTTCGGGGCGAGGCGGGGCACGTGAGTCCCGTCGTCCCGAGCGAATGATCACCAGCAGAGGAGAGAGCATGCCGACCGTCGCGTCCCGCCCTTCGACCACTGCCCGCACCAACGGCTCTTCGACCCTCGCAGCCGGTCCGGTCGTGATCGGTGCCGAGGTGACCGGTTCAGCCGACTTCGCCCGGGTGGCCGCGCAACTGGGGATCGCGGCGGACCGGCCGGCGCAGGTGTGCCCGGCGGACGCGCGCGAGCTGTCGAAGGTGCTGTTCGCCCGCCTGCGCGCGGCCGAGGAGGGCACCGCCGAGTACTCGTACGTACGCGGCACCCTGGTCGAACTGAACATGGCCCTGGTGAAGTTCGCGGCGAGCCGGTTCACCCACCGCAAGGAGCCGGTCGAGGACATCATCCAGGTCGCCACGATCGGCCTGATCAAGGCCATCGACCGCTTCGACCCGTCGTTCGGGGTCGAGTTCTCCACCTTCGCGCTGCCGACCGTGCGCGGGGAGATCAAGCGCTTCTTCCGCGACACCGGCTGGATGGTGCACGTCCCCCGCCGCCTGCAGGAACTGCGTCTGACGCTGGCCAGGACCAGCGACGCGATGGAGCAGCTGCTGGACCGCGCTCCCACCCCCGCCGAGCTGGCCGCGCACCTGGACCTGACCGAGGACGAGGTGCGCGAGGGCCTGATCGCCTCCCGGGCGGAGAGCGCCGGCTCGCTCGACGCCCCGCTGCCCGGAAAGGACCGGGCGGACGGCGGCGACGCGCTGGGCGACCGGATCGCGCAGGAGGAGGGCGCCTTCGAGACCGTGCTCTGCCTGGAGACCCTCAAGCCGCTCATCGCCGCCCTGCCGGAGCGCGACCGCGCCATCCTCTCCCTGCGCTTCGGCGCCGAACTGACCCAGGGTGAGATCGGCCGCCGGCTGGGCATCTCGCAGATGCACGTGTCCCGGCTGCTCACCCGCATCCTGGCGGGCCTGCGCGCCGAACTCCTGGCCGAGGCCTGACCCCGCCGGGAGCCGGGAGAAGCCGCCACACCTCGGCAGGCCCCAGGGGCAAGGAGCGGGCCCGCCCGGGGGTTCGCCCCCGTCGAAGCGGGTGCGGTAGCGTCCCTGGCGGTACGGACGGGTGCCCGGCACGGCTTCGTGACACGGCCCCTGGTCGGGTGCGGAGCCGGGGCGGGCGTTGACTGTGACGGGCCCGCGGCCCGGCGCCCTACGAGGAAGCGACGTCCCGATGGCCGGCACGACGAAGCCGCAGGCACAGCGCACGACGAGCGGCACCGCACAGGTCGACGAAGCGGACCTGCGGCGCCTGCTGGCCGGGCTGACCGCCGTACGCGACGGCGACTTCGGAACCCGGCTGCCCGGCGACGCCGACGGCCTGCTGGGCGAGATCGCCACCGTGTTCAACGGCATGGTCGACCAGCTCTCGCTGTTCACCTCCGAGGTGACCCGGGTCGCCCGGGAGGTCGGCACCGAGGGCCGGCTCGGCGGACAGGCGGCGGTGCCCGGCGTGTCGGGGACGTGGAAGGACCTGACCGACTCCGTCAACGCGATGGCCGGCAATCTCACCACCCAGGTCCGCGACATCGCCCAGGTCGCCACCGCCGTCGCCAAGGGCGACCTCTCCCAGAAGATCGACGTGGACGCGCGCGGCGAGATCCTGGAACTCAAGAACACCGTCAACACCATGGTCGACCAGCTCTCCTCCTTCGCCGCCGAGGTGACCCGGGTGGCCCGCGAGGTCGGCAGCGAGGGCCGGCTCGGCGGACAGGCCCGGGTGCCGGGAGTCGCGGGCACCTGGCGGGACCTCACCGAGTCGGTCAACGTGATGGCCGACAACCTCACCGCCCAGGTCCGCTCCATCGCCGAGGTGACCACCGCCGTGGCCCAGGGCGACCTGTCGCAGAAGATCCGGGTGGACGCCCGCGGCGAGATCCTGGAGCTGAAGGAGACCATCAACACGATGGTCGACCAGCTGTCCGCGTTCGCGGACGAGGTGACCCGGGTGGCCCGCGAGGTCGGTACCGAGGGCAACCTCGGCGGCCAGGCCACCGTCCGCGGCGCCTCCGGCACGTGGAAGGACCTCACCGACAACGTCAACGTGATGGCCTCCAACCTCACCGGCCAGGTCCGCTCCATCGCCCAGGTGGCCACCGCCGTCGCCAAGGGCGACCTGTCGCAGCAGATCAACGTGGAGGCCAAGGGCGAGGTCGCCGCGCTGGCCGGCGTCATCAACACCATGGTCGACACGCTCTCCGCCTTCGCGGACGAGGTGACCCGGGTGGCCCGCGAGGTCGGCACCGAGGGCACCCTCGGCGGACAGGCCCGCGTCCCGAACGTGGCGGGCACCTGGAAGGACCTCACCGACAACGTCAACTTCATGGCGCACAACCTCACCAGCCAGGTCCGCAACATCGCCCAGGTCACCACCGCGGTCGCCAGGGGTGACCTCACCCGCAAGATCGACGTGGACGCGCGCGGCGAGATCCTGGAACTCAAGACCACCATCAACACGATGGTCGACCAGTTGAGCGCCTTCGCCGCCGAGGTGACCCGGGTGGCCCGCGAGGTCGGCAGCGAGGGCCGGCTCGGCGGACAGGCCGAGGTCGAGGGCGTCTCCGGCACCTGGAAGCGGCTCACCGAGAACGTCAACGAGCTGGCCGGCAACCTCACCCGCCAGGTGCGCGCGATCGCCGAGGTCACCGGCGCGGTCGCCGAGGGCGACCTGACCCGCTCGATCACCATGGACGCCTCCGGAGAGGTCGCCGACCTCAAGGACAACATCAACTTCATGGTGGAGTCCCTGCGCGAGACCACCCGGGCCAACGAGGACCAGGACTGGCTCAAGTCGAACCTCGCCCGGATCTCCACCCTGATGCAGGGCCGGCGCGACCTGCCCGTCGTCGCCGAACTGATCATGGATGAGATCACCCCGCTCGTCTCCGCCCAGTACGGCGCCTTCTACCTCGCCGAGGACGCCGGCGACTCCACCTTCCTCACCCTGATCGGCTCCTACGCCTTCCCGGTCGGCACGACCGCGACCCGCTTCAGGCTCGGCGAGTCCTTCGTGGGCCAGGCCGCCCGCAGCCGGCGCACGATCGCCGTCGACCGGCTGCCGGCCGGCTACGTGAGCGTCTCCTCGGGCCTGGGCCGGGCCGAACCGACCTCGCTGATCGTGCTGCCGATCGTCGTCGAGGGCCAGGTGCTGGGCGTCATCGAGCTCGCCGCCGTGCAGGACTTCACCGCGGTGCACCGGGCCTTCCTCGAACAGCTGATGGAGACCATCGGCGTCAACGTGAACACCATCGTCGCCAACGCCCGCACCGACGAGCTGCTCGGCGAGTCCCAGCGCCTTACCTCCGAATTGCAGGTCCGCTCCGCGGAGCTCCAGGCCCGGCAGGAGGAGCTGCAGTCCTCCAACGCCGAACTGGAGGAGAAGGCCGCCCTCCTGGCCGCCCAGAACCGGGACATCGAGACCAAGAACCTGGAGATCGAGCAGGCCCGGCAGGAACTGGAGGACCGCGCGCACCAGCTGTCCCTGGCCTCCACCTACAAGTCGGAGTTCCTGGCCAACATGAGCCACGAGCTGCGCACCCCGCTCAACAGCCTGCTCATCCTCGCCCAGCTCCTCGCCCAGAACCCCACCCGCAACCTGACGGCCAAGCAGGTCGAGTACGCCGGGATCATCCACTCCGCCGGCTCCGACCTGCTCCAGCTGATCAACGACATCCTCGACCTGTCCAAGGTCGAGGCCGGGAAGATGGACGTCACCCCGGAGCACATCCCGCTGCGCAAGCTGCTCGACTACGTCGAGGCCACGTTCCGGCCGTTGACCAGCCAGAAGAGCCTGACCTTCCAGATCACCACCGGCGCCGGCGTGCCCTCCGCACTGCTCACCGACGACTACCGGCTGCGGCAGGTCCTGCGGAACCTCCTGTCCAACGCGGTGAAGTTCACCGAGCGGGGCGGCGTCGACCTGCGCATCGAGGTCGCGGACGACGCGCGGGTGCCGGAGGCCGCCCGCCGCGACGACGGCCCGGTGATCGCCTTCCACGTCGTGGACACCGGCATCGGGATCGATCCCCAGCACCTGGAGAGCGTCTTCGGCGCGTTCCAGCAGGCCGACGGCACCACCAGCCGCAAGTACGGCGGCACCGGCCTGGGCCTGTCCATCAGCCGGGAGATCGCCTTCCTCCTCGGCGGCGCCATCACGGCCCGGAGCGCTCCGGGCCGGGGCAGCACCTTCTCGCTCTACCTGCCCGCGGCCCGGGCGGAGTTCGTCGTACTGGGCGCCGAGGACCCGCAGGAGCCCGCGGGCCGGGGCCCGACCGAACCGGACCGGCCCGACCCGGCGGACCCGGCCGGCCGACCCGGCGCGCCGGAGGCCGTCCAGCCCAAGCGGCTGCTGGTCATCGAGGAACGCCGGCGCGGCCTGCTGTCCCTCGTCGCGGAGAGCGCCGTCGCCGACCTGGCCGGGCGGGCCGACCTCGGCGGACCCGGCGGCGCCGTCGAGGTCATCACCACGGTCGGCGCCCGGGAGGCGGCCGAGACGCTCGCCACCACGCCGTGCCACTGCGTGGTCCTGGAGCTGGACCTGCCGAACGGCGCGGCGCTGGACTTCCTGGAGGAGATGGCACGGGACGCCGCGCTGCACGGCATGCCCGTCCTGGCCCACGACAACCGGCGGCTCGGCACCGAACAGGAGCGGCTCCTGCAGCGCCGCGCCGCCACGCAGCCGCTGGAACTGCTCTCCAGCCTGGACGAGTTGCGCGAGCGCATCGCCCTGCACCTGAGCGCGGACCGGCCCGGCGAGGTGCTGCCGCGGGTGCGCGCCGAGGACACCGCCACCCCGCTCCCCCAGGACGTCGACGGCTCGCTCGCGGGCCGCACCGTGCTCGTCGTCGACGACGACGACCGCAACCTGTACGCCCTCACCGGGATCCTGGAACTGCACGGCATGCTGGTCCTGCAGGCCGAGAACGGACGCGCCGCGATCGACACCCTCACCCGCAACGCCGGTGTCGACCTGATCCTGATGGACGTCATGATGCCGGAGATGGACGGCTACGCGGCCACCACGGCCATCCGTGCGATGCCCGCGTACGTCGATCTGCCGATCATCGCCGTCACCGCGAAGGCGATGATCGGCGACCGGGAGAAGAGCCTCGCCTCCGGCGCCAGCGACTACGTCACCAAGCCGGTCGACGCGCACGACCTCATCGCCTGCATCCAGCGGTGGCTGCGCCCGTAGGGGATCCGACCGCTCCGTCCGACACCGTGCACCCCGAGGAGGGACCGAGTGCAACCCGAGGAGGGACCGATGCGCGACCGCCGACCGCCCCGGGGCGCCGACGACCGCCCCCACCCCGCGGCGAACCGCGGCGACGCCCCGGACCCGCCCACCGCGTCCGCACAGCCCGTCATCGTCCAGCGGACACCGGACGACCATCTCCCGGAGAAGCCGCTCGACTCCGGCGTCGTCGGCCGTCTGACCGTCACCGTCGAGCGACTGCGCCGTGAACTCACCGTGGCGCGGGCCGAGGCCGACGGCCGGGCGCTGGTCGAACTCGCCAAGGGAATCCTGGTCGAGCGGCTGGGCTACGGCCCCGCCGACGCCCTCCGACAGCTCGAAGACCTCGCGAGCCAGTCGAACCTGTCCGTGCTGGAGCTGGCGGCCGACCTGGTCAACCAGGCCTCGCACGACCGGATCGCCGACGTCGCCCGCGAGTTCCTGGCCTCCACCGGCGAACCGTCCGTGGGCGTTCGGCTGCGCAGCGCCGAAACCGGCATGCTCGGCGCCGACGACGTCCAGGCGGTCGCCCAGTCCGCCCTCGAACACGCTCTGCGGCCGCTCGGAGCACAGGCGGTGGCGATCTGGGCGGCCAACTCCGACCAGTCCCTGACCCTGGCCGGCAGTGCCGGCTTCGCCGACGAGGAGGCGATCCGCTGGCGTCACGTCCCGCCCGGTGTGCCCGTCCCGGCCCGCCGCGCACTGACCGAACGCGGCCCCGCGGTCTACGAGTCGCTGGCCGCGGCGGGGCTGCCGTCGATCGGTCAGCGGGAGTTCGGGGGCGGACGGCTGGCGGTGCCGGCCGGAGCGGGCGGCCGGATCACCGGTGTCCTGGAGGTCTGCTGGAGCGGCGACCTCCCGCCGCAGTCCCAGTCACTGCAACGGCAGTTCGAGGCGCTCGCCGAGCTGTGCGCCACCGCCCTGGAGTCCCGGCCGGCCGCCGGTGACGGCAACGGCGTCGACCCGCAGACCGCCGACCTGCTGGAGCTGGTCCACGGCCTGCACGATCCCTGCCTGGTCATGCGACCGGACGTCGACGCGACCGGCCGGGCTACCGACTACCTGATCCTGCACGTCAACCCCCACTTCGAGGACTTCGCCGGCCGACCGCGCAGCGCCGTCGTCGGCGCCCGGCTGCTGGAGGCCTACCCGCTGGCCGCCGAGCCGGGCGGCCTCTTCGAGAAGATCGAACACGTCCTGGCGACCGGCGAATCGTTCCGCTCGCCGGGGATGAGCCTGTCCGCGCTCGTCGACGGCGTCCCGCTGACCACCCGGGCCCGGGTGAGCATCAGCCGGCACGGGACCAGCGCCGTCGTCATCTGGCGGACCGAGGACGGTACCGCGCGCGTCGCCAGCCTGCTCCAGCACGCCCAGCGGCTCGGGCGCATCGGCGGCTTCGAGGAGAACCTGCACACCGGCGAGATCGTCTGGAACGACACCCTGTTCGACCTCCACGGCCTCGCGCCCCACGCCGACCCCGTCCCGCTGGAACGCCTGCCCGCCCACGCGCACCCCGACGACGGCCACACCATCGGCCGGTTCCTGCGCACCCTGCTGCACCACCGGCGGCCCGCCTCCACCGCCTTCCGCCTCCAGCGCGCCGACGGCATCGCCCGGCACATCCGGGTCGTCGCCGAGCCCGTCCTCGACGCCGACGCCCGCATCAGCGCCGTCCGCGGCGCCTACCAGGACGTCTCCGCCCAGCACTGGACCGAGGTCGCGCTCGCCGCCACCCGCGACCAGCTCGCCCACACCGAGCAGCAGGCCGCCGAGCGCAACCGGCTCGCCCTGCAGCTGCAGCACGCCATCATGCCGCCCAGCCGCGGCCCGCTGGACCTCCACGACCTGAACGTGGCGGTGCGCTACCGGCCCGCCGAGAAGGACCACCTGGTCGGCGGCGACTGGTACGACGCCCTCGCGCTGCCCACCGGCCAGGTGCTCCTGTGCGTGGGCGACGTCGCCGGGCACGGCATCGAAGCCGCCACCGGCATGGTCGCGCTGCGCAACGCCCTGCGCGGACTGGCCGCCACCGGAGCCGGCCCGGGCCAGCTGCTGGGCTGGCTCAACACCGTGACCCACCATCTGACCGACAACGTCACCGCGACGACCATCTGCGCCCTCTACCAACCGCGGACCCGGGCCCTGCGCTGGGCCAGGGCCGGCCACCTCCCTCCCATCCTGGTGCGCGACGGCCGGGCGACCGAACTGCCCACCGTCTCCGGGATCCTGCTGGGCGCGATCGACCAGGCCGACTACGAGGAGGGCGAGATCCGACTGGAGGCCGGAGACACCCTGATGATGTACACCGACGGCCTGATCGAGCGCCGGGACCGCTCCCTGGAGCAGTCGCTCCACGACCTGCTGACCACCGCCGGGAACGCGGACGGCCTCACGGAACTCGACCGCCGGCTCGACCACCTCCTGCGGTACAGCAGCTCCGACACCGACGACGACACCTGCCTGATCGGGGTCACCGTCCGCTGACCGACGATCCGCCGGTGGGGCTCCCCGGCCGCGCCACGGACGCCGGTGGACGGATGGGGCCGGCCGGCACGGGGGCGAAGGGCCCGTCCAGGGCCGCCCACTGCAGCAGCAGGATGGTCTTCCCGTCGGCTATCCGTCCGTCGCGGGTCATGGCGAGGGCCTCGGCGAAGGGGAGTTCGAGGACCTCGATGTCCTCGCCGTCCTCCTCCAGCCCGCCGCCGGTCCCGGTCCGGTCCGCCGGGGTGTAGGCGGCGGCGAAGAAGTGCAGCCGCTCGGTGACGGAGCCGGGGCTCATGTAGGCGTCGAGGACGTGGGTGAGCGGGCCGAGCGCGACGCCGAGCTCCTCGGCGCTCTCGCGCCGGACGGCCGTCGGCGGGTCGTCCGCGTCGAGCAGCCCCGCCGCGGCTTCGACCAGCATGCCGTCGGGGTGGTCGTTCACGTAGGCCGGGTAGCGGAACTGGCGGGTGAGCAGGACGCAGCGGCGTTCGGCGTCGTACGGCAGGACCACCGCCCCGTTGCCGCGGTCGTAGGTCTCGCGCTGCTGGGTGACCCAGCGTCCGTCGCGACGGCGGTGGTCGAAGGTGGTGCGGCGCAGTACGTGCCAGCCCCGGGAGGTGAGTTCGACCTCGCGGATCACGACGTCGGGGTTGCGGTCCAGGCCGCGTCCGGCGCTGTCGAGACCGGTGCGGCCACGGTGGTCGGGGCTGTCGATGCCGGGGCGGGGCGTCACGCGGCCTCCTCGGGTGCATGAGGCGGGATCTGTGCCACGTCGTGGTAGACGGGCAGGCCGCGGCGGCGGGCGGTGGCGACGTCCTGGTCGGCTCCGGCGGAGGCGCCGGGCAGGCGCAGCACGGCGTCGCAGTGCGCGAGCAGACGTTCGGCGGTCGGGTAGAGCACCTGGTCGGCGAGCGGGTCGGTGGGACCCACGCCGGCCGAGCGCAGGACGGGCAGGGCGACCCACTCCCCGATCACGGGGAGGTGGCCGGTGGCGAACACGGGCCACGCGGCCGCTTCGAGACGCGCGAGGTTGGCGGCCATGGCCTGTGGGTCGCCGTCGGTGCCGGAGCGGTATGGCCCGGCGATCAGGATGAGCATGGGCTTGTCGGTCATGAGGCGCTACGATACATGCAGAAACAGGCAAGAACAGGAGAGAATGCGGATGCTGGCTGCCGAACGACGCGACCACATGCTGGGCCTGCTCGCCCGGGAGGGCAAGGTCGTCGCCAAGGACGTCGCCGCCGAGCTGGGAATATCCGAGGACAGCGTGCGGCGCGACCTGCGCGATCTCGCGGCCGAGGGGCTCTGCCAGCGGGTCTACGGCGGTGCACTGCCCGTCTCGCCGGCCGTGGCGGACTACGCGGCCCGGCAGGCCGTGGCCCCCACCGGCAAGCGCAGGGTCGCCGCCGTGGCCGCCGGGCTCGTGCGGCCGGGTGGCGCGCTGATCCTCGACGGCGGCACCACCGCCCTCGCCGTCGCCCACGCCCTCCCGCCGGACCTCGCCTGCACCGTGATCACCCACAGCCCGACGATCGCCGCGGCCCTGCTCGACCACCCGACGGCGGAGATCTTGCTGCTCGGGGGCCGCATCTTCAAGCACTCGGCCGTCGCCTGCGGAGCCGCCGCGGTCGAGGCCGCCCAGAACGTCTCCGCCGACCTCTGCCTGCTCGGCGTCACGGGCGTGCACCCGGAGGCGGGCCTGACCACCGGCGACGCCGAGGAGGCCGCGATGAAACGCGCTCTGGCCGCACGGGCCGCGGACACCTACGTCCTCGCCTCCTCCGAGAAGATCGGCACGGCCTCGCGGTTCCGCGTCCTGCCCTGGGAGGAGGTCAGCGGCCTGATCACCGATGCCGACCCCCGTGACGCGATCGTCGAACAGCTCGCGGCGCGCGGCGTGGAAATCCTCACCACCGGCTGACGCCGCCGTGCGGCGACCTCGCGCCGGCGAGCGAGAAGCGGCCGGGCGAGAGCGCCGGGCTCCGTCGCCCGGTCAGCGGCGGGCTCCCCCGCCCGGGCCGAGGAGCTCGGTGACGAGCCGGCGCGCGTACGCGGCGTCGAGGCCGGCCGGGCGGAAGAGGATGCGGTACATCAGGGGGGCGACCACGCGGTCCATGGTCGCCTCGACGTCGGGAGCGTTCTCGCCGCGGACGCCCGCCCGGGCCAGCACGACGTCGAGCTGTTCGGCCGCGTAGGCCGAGCACCGGCCGGCGTTGCTGCCGTCCGGGTCGCCGAGCAGGGCGTCGCGGATGTAGGCGCGGCCCGACGGGGACGCCATCTCGTCGAGGAACCGTTCGGTCCAGGCCGTCAGGTCGGACCGCAGGTCACCGTGGTCCCCCGGCTCGGCGTCGGGCCGAAGCCGCTCCACCGCGACGTCCGACAGCAGCTCCTGCAGATCGCCCCAGCGACGGTAGATCGTCGACGGGGTGACTCCCGCGCGCTGGGCGACCAGCGGCACCGTCAGCGCGTCGCGGCCCACCTCCGCCATGAGTTCACGCACAGCGGTGTGCACCGATGCCTGCACCCGGGCGCTGCGCCCGCCGGGGCGCACCATCTGCTTGCGGCTCATGACACCACCTTAAAGCACAGTACTTGCGTTTAGGGGGCACCCGCCTCGAAGTCACCGCGCACACTCCCCACCCCAAACGCTAAGGGATTGCTTTAGTCGGCCGCAGGCTCTACGGTCAGCTAAAGCAAACACATTGCGTTTACCGCGAAGGAGCCCCATGCCCAGCGTCCTCGCCGACGCACTCGCGCACCGTCCCCTCCGGATCGCCCCTGCCCGCGCGACTTCCTTCGTCCTCAACGCCTCGATCCTGGTGGCCCTCCTGGCGGCGTCCAGTGCCCCGACACCGCTGTACCCGCTCTACCAGGACCAGTGGCACCTCTCCGCGCTCGCCGTCACGGTGGTCTTCAGCGCCTACGCCCTGGCCCTGCTGCTGGCCCTGCTCACCACCGGGGCACTCTCCGACCACCTGGGGCGACGCCCCGTCCTGCTGGGCGCGCTGATCGCGGAGGCCGGCTCCATGGTGCTCCTCGCCTCCGCGGACGGCGCCGGCTCCCTGACGGCCGCTCGGGTCGTGCAGGGCGTGGCCACCGGCGCGGCCACCGGCGCCGCGGGCGCGGCCCTCCTCGACATGGAGGACCCCCGGCGCCCGGGCCGGGCCGCGCTGGCCAACACCATCACCCCGGTCGCCGGGATGGCCGCGGGCGTCCTCGCCGCCACCCTCCTCGTCCACTTCGCGCCCGCCCCCACCGTCACCGTCTACCTCCTGCTGGCGGCGCTGTTCGTCGCCCAGGCGATCGCGGTCACCTTCACCGCGGAGACGGCCCACCGTCGACCCGGCGCGCTGAGGTCGCTGCGCCCGAGGCTCTCGCTCCCGCCCACCGTCCGCCGCGCCCTGTCGACCGCCGGCACCGGGGTCGTCGCCGTCTGGGCACTGGGCGGCTTCTACTCCTCCCTCGGGCCGGGCCTGGTACGCCTGGTGGCGCCCGACGCCCCGCAGGCGGCCCGCGGCATGGTCTTCTTCACCCTCAGCGCCGCCGCGGCCCTCACCGTCCGGGCGTTGCGGCGCACGGCCCCCCTCGCCACCGCGATCGGCGGATGCCTGGCCGTCCCACCCGCCGCGGCCCTGACCCTGAGCGGACTGCACGGCGCCGGACTGCCCGCCGTCTACGGCGGCGCGGCCCTGGCCGGGATCGCCTTCGGCGCCGTCTCCCAGGGGGCGATGCGCCTGATACTCGCCTCGCTCGACGAAAAGGACCGCGCCGCGTCCCTGGCCACCTACTACGTCCTCAGCTACCTCTCCATGAGCCTGCCCGCGGTCGCCGCCGGAGCCGCCGCCCAGCGCTTCGGGCTCGGGACCGCCACCCACGCCTACGCCCTCGTCGCCGCCCTCCTCGCCGTGGCGGCCCTGGCGGCACTCGCCGCGTCACGGCGCGCAGCGGCCCGCCCCGCCGACGACCACCTCCGCTGACCAGCGCAGCCGACAAGAACAAGGGAAACGACCGACCATGCAGACTTCCCCCGCCGCTCCCCTCCCCTCCTGGACCGTGGGCGACGTCACCGTCCACCGCGTCGACGAGGTCCTCCTGCCGCCCGCGACCGGACCGTGGCTGCTGCCCGACGCCACCCCCGAGCTGGTGACCGCGCAGAGCTGGCTGCACCCCCACTTCGCCGACCACGAAGGCATCCTGCACCTCGACAGCCACAGCTTCGCGTTCACCGTGGGCGGGCTGCGCGTACTCGTCGACACCGGCATCGGCAACGGCAAGCAGCGGGCCAACCCGGCCTGGCACGACCTGCGGACCGACTACCTGGAGCGCCTCACCGCCGGCGGATTCGCCCCGGACTCCGTCGACCTGGTCGTCCTCACCCACCTGCACGCCGACCACGTCGGCTGGAACACGCGGGAGGTGGACGGCGAGTGGGTCCCGACGTTCCCCCACGCCCGCTACCTCACCTCCCGTGCCGAGCGGGAGTTCTGGGCCGGCTACGACATGGAGGAGGCACGGCGGCAGATGTTCCGCGACTCCGTGACGCCGGTCGAGCGGGCGGGTCTGCTGGACCTCGTCGACGTCCCCGCCGGGGGTGTCGAGATCGTCCCGGGCGTGCGCCTGCTGCCCACGCCCGGACACACCCCCGGGCACGTCGCCGTCGAGCTGACCAGTTGGGGCGAGACGGCGCTGATCACCGGTGACTGCATCCACCACCCGGTCCAGCTCGCCCACCCCGCCGTCGGCGCCTGCGTCGACATCGACCCGCGGCAGTCCGAGGCCTCGCGCCGCGAGTTGCTCTCCGCCCTCGCCGGCACGGACGCCCTCGTCCTCGGCACCCATTTCGCGCCGCCCACCGCCGGCCGCGTGATCGCCCACGGCGACGCCTACCGGCTGCTGCCCGCCCCGGCGGCGGGCTGACCGGGAGTCGCCGGCTCCGCGCCGGCCCCGGAGGGTCATCGGTGCCACGCACTGACACCGGGGCCGCCGAAGTCGCCCCCGCGCCGAGGTCGGGACGGACGGCGGCACGCCGACGGCGTGCCGCCGGGGCTCAGGTCAGGCAGCCGACATGTGCGAGGGCCCGCCTGAGCAGCGCCCCCTGCCCGCCGGGCATCTCCTGCTGCACCAGGGGCGATGCGGCCTCCTCCGGGCTGAACCAGACGAGGTCGAGCGCGTCCTGTCGCGGCCGGCAGTCACCGGCCACCGGGATGATGTAGGCGAGGGACACCGCGTGCTGGCGGGGGTCGTGGAACTCGGTGACGCCCAGGGTCGGAAAGTACTCGGCGACGGTGAACGGCTGCAGCGAGGCCGGGATCCGGGGCAGCGCCACCGGGCCGAGGTCCTTCTCCAGGTGCCGCAGCAGCGCGTCGCGGATCCGCTCGTGGTACAGCACCCGGCCCGAGACCAGTGTGCGGCTGACCGTCCCGTCCGGACCGATCCGCAGCAGGAGCCCGATCTGGGTGACCTCACCGGCGTCGTCGACGCGGACCGGCACGGCCTCGACGTACAGGATCGGTATCCGGGCCCGCGTGGTCTCGAGTTCCTCGGGGGCGAGCCAGCCTGGCTTGGTTTCCGTCATGTCAGACATTGGCTGATCGTACGTTCCCGCGCCCTCCCTCGGCTGCCGCCCCGCTCGGCGGCCGCTCCGGAATCGGTCACCCTGTCCGGCCGGCCACGGGCCCGGCCGGGTGGCCGGGTCACCGCTCAACCGGCCACGCGCACCACGTACTTCCCGGTGGCCCGGCCGGCCGCCATGGCGTCGTGAGCGGCGGGAACGTCGGCCAGGCCCGACAGTTCGCGGACCGGCAGGGTGAGCCGGCGGTCGGCGAGCAGGTCGAGGGCGCGGCCGATCCCCCGGGCCAGCTTGGCCGGGGCGGTGGCCGCCAGGAAGCGGTGGCTGAATCCGGTGACGGTGAGATTGCCGGCGATCAGCCGGCCCAGCGGGGGCAGGGCGTCGACGGCGCCGCCGCCCGCGTTGCCGAACAGGACGATCCGACCGCCCGGTGCGGCCAGTTCGAGGTCCACGTCCAGGGCCTCGGTGCCCAGGGGGTCGAGGACCAGATCGACGCCCTGCCCGTCGACGGCCGCCCGGACGGCGTCGCCGAGCCGCTCGTCGCGGGCGAACGCGGCGTGGTAGCCGGACGCCACGGCCGCCGCCGCCTTCTCCGGGCGGCCCACCGTGCCGATCAGCCGGCCGCCGCCGAGCAGCGGCACCAACTGGGCGATCGCCGCGCCGATGCCGCCGCCGGCCGAGTGCACCAGGACGGTGTCCCCGGCGGTGAAACGGCCCGCGTCGGTCAGCAGCAGCAGCGCCGTCGCCAGGCCGAGCGGAACGGCCGCGGCCTCGCGCAGGGCGACCCCGGCCGGGACCGGGACGGTCAGCGCGGCCTCGGCGACCACCACCTCGGCCAGGCCGCCGCCGACCGGCGCGGCCACCACCGGATCGCCCTCGGCCAGACCGACGACGCCCTCACCGACCTCCCGGACCCGCCCGGAGACCTCCTTGCCCGGGCGGTACGGCCAGGCGGTCACGTACCCGGCATCGCCCCGACGGGACATCACATCGACGAAGTTCAGCCCCGCGTAGGACACCTCGATCGACACCTGACCGGGGCCGGGGCGAACTGCCTCGACCTCCTCCACCTGCGAGTTCTCGGCTCCCCCGGGTGCGGTCATCACCAGTGCGCGCATATTGGACCCCCTCCAGCTACGATGTTCGACGAACGACGAAATTAGTATCACGCAACTTCGATGACTGTCGAACAACGGAGGTCCGTCCGTGCCCCGCAGCAGCCGACGCCGCACCCCACCGGCGCACCCCGCGGCCGAGGAGATCGACCTGTTCGACGTACTGCACGCCCTGTCCGACCCCACCCGGATGACGATCGTGCGCATCCTGCGCGCCGAGCCCGAACGGGCCTGCGGCACCTTCCCGGTGGACGTCGCACCGTCCACGCTCAGCCACCACTTCAAGGTGCTGCGCGAGTCCGGCCTGATCCGGCAGCGCGAGGAGGCCAACCGGCGGCTCACCGCGCTGCGCGGCGCCGAGCTGGAACAGCGGTTCCCCGGGCTGCTCGACACCGTCCTCGCCGCCCACGACCGCGCCGCCGGGGCCGCGGCCTGAGGTGCCGTCACCTCCCGGCAGGAGGCCGTGCCCGGCCGCCGTCGACGCGCGCCGAAACCCCGTGCCGCGAACGGCGACGCCGCGCCGCCCGTAGCCGTGGCCACCCCGGGTGGTCGCCCGGAACGGCAGCCGGGGCGTGGGAAGTCGGTGGATCCGACCTCCCACGCCCCGGCGGCAGCGCAGGCTCAGCCCTTCGGGGCGAAGCTCTTGATCTCCTCGTAGTCCATGCCGAGCTCGCTGAAGAGCCGGACCTGCTCCTCGGACATGCCGAGGCCGGTGAGCTCCTTGACCTGGGTGTCGGTCAGCGGCTTGCCGGGGGCGGGGGCCTCGCCGGAGCCGCCGGGGGCGTCCTCGCCCTCACCCGTGGCGGCACTCGCCAGCGAGAGCACCGCGTTCCGGATGTCCTTGTCGGTGATCCTCACCGCGTCGGCCGGCGCCTGGACCGTCGGGGCGGACTCGTTGAACGCGAGCTTGACCGGGAAGGCGTTGCCCGGGCCGGCCTTGGGCTCCAACTGTGCGAGGTCGAAGGTGGCCGAGGAGAACTTGCCGCCCTTCAGGTACAGGTCGACGCCGATCCTGGTGTCGGGCAGGTCGGCCGGGGCCTTGGTGGGCAGCTTGTCGAACTCCTCGGGGAACTTCGTGGACAGCGGCTTGAGCGCCTTCAGCAGCTCGTCGGTCAGCCGGCGGGCCGGGGCGCTCACCAGGAGGTGCTCGGCGCCGTCCTTCTTGCCCTTGTCGTCGAAGGTGACGGTGCGGGAGAAGACGTCCTTCAGCGAGTCGGTCAGCTGCTTGGCGGTGTCCGGGTCCAGCGTGGGCCTGCCGGACGGGGCGGGCGACTTGGCGGCGTCCGGCTTCTTCGCCGGGTCGGCGAGCTCCTGCAGATCGAAGGAGACCCACTTGCCGGCCAGCACGTCCTTGACCGGGTTCAGCTCGGCCGGCATGTCCTTGCTGACGGAGTCCACCTCGGCCGGGTCCTCGCCGACCAGCTTCACCAGGCCCTTGGCGTCGGCGCGCAGATACACCTTGGCGTCGACCTGGCGGAACTCGAGGAGCGCGGTGCCCTTCTTGTCGGACAGCAGGTACGAGACGCGCAGCGACTTGTCCGGCGTCACGTCCTTGCCCGGGCCCTGCGCGTTCTTGAAGGAGTCGAGGTCCTTCAGGGGCTTGTCGGCGGCCATCGCGATCGAGATGCTCAGGCCGGACAGCGCCTCGGCGCTCTTCTGCTCGATCTTGTCACCGGTGGCGTTGCCGAAGGCGACGATCTGCTCGGGCGAGGCGTCCAGCGAGATCGTGAGGCCGGCGGCCTTGCTGTCGCCGAGCTTGCCGAAGGCCTTGCTCACCTTCTGAGCGGCGGTGAGCTGCTCGACGGTGCCGCAGGCGGTCAGACCCGCTGCGAGGACGGAGGCGCTGACGGCGACGGGCAGGACGCCGCGCGCGGCCCGGCGTATGGCGGTGTTGATGCTGCATCTCCTGTGTGACTGGGCCTGGTTCGTGGGACAGGCCGATCCCTCCCCCTGCGGCGAGGAGCGCCACAGTGAATACACATGTCATCACATTATCAAGTAGAGAGTGCACGATTATTTGGGCAGCTCTTGAACAGCGGATTGCCTGGCATTGACCGGCCCTGCGCCGACGCCGTTCCGGGACGACGCCCGGCAGTCGCCCGACATGCCGCGCTCGGCGCAAGGTCTCCGGGGGGCGGACGGCGACGCGGAAGAATCCAGGCGATCGTACGAGCCTGGAGGGCACATCGTGGGCGGTACCGCGCAATTCCACACCTGGGACGTCCGGGAGTCCGGGCCCGCCGACGCCCCGCACCGGGTGCTGCTGCTGCCGGGCGGGCTGTGCAGCACGGCCTTCTACGAGGACATGACGGCCGCCCCTTCCCTCGCCGGCGCGCCGATCCGGCTGGTGGCGGCGACCGTCCCGGGCCATGCCGGGACGGTCGCGCCCACGGACGTGTCGATGGAGAACTACGCGGCGATCACCGGCGCGTTCGCGGCCGAGCACGGCTGCACGACCGTGGTCGGCCACAGCATCGGCGCCAACATCGCGCTGGAGATGGTGAGCGGCGGGCACTTCTCCGGGCCGGTGGTGCTGCTCTCCCCGACGTTCTCACGACCGGACGAGTCCAAGGCACTGGCGGTCGCCGCGGCACTGGGGCGGGTGCCCGGGCTCGGCTCCCTCGCCTGGCCCGTGATGCTGTGGCTGACGCCGAAGGCGCTGGCGGACAGCATTCCGGAACGACGGCGGGAGGCACTGGTCGCCGACCTGAGGAAGAACTCCGCGTCGTTCTGCCGCCGGGCCATGGCCGAGTACTTCGCCTACCTGGACCGGAACGGCCAACTGGTGCCGCGGCTGTGCGGCTCCGGCGCCCGGGCGTGGGTGGTGCGCGGCGACCGGGACGAGGTCGGGCTCACCGACGCCGAACACGCCGCCCTGGAGGCCTGCCCCTCCGTCACCCTGAAGGTGGTCCCCGACGCCGGGCACCTGGTGATGCTGGAACAGCCCGAAGCGGTGGCCCGCCTGATCGCCGACTTCGTGCTCGACCCGAACCGCTGACCGCCCCGCGCCGCTGATCCCGCGCCGGGTCCGGTCCGGCGGGGGTGCCCCCGCCCGGACGGCGGGCGAGGGGGGACGGCCGCCGTCCGGGCGCGGCGGGCGCACCCACCGCGCCCTCTTCTCGCCGCGATTCCGCCTCCCAAACCCCCTCGGCCGGCTGCCGGAACGACCCCGACCGGCCCCTCCTGCGGGGTCGAGGAGGGGCCCGGACGCGGGAGAGGGGCACACCATCGGCGGAAGGGCGGGTGAGGGCCGGTCGTTCCTTCGATCGGTCGAACGCCACGCGGGTCGACGGCCGTGCGGACCTCGCGACCGCCCGCCGGCCCTCGACGGCGCACGGCCCGGGAACGCCGGCCACCCCGGGCGGGCGGGTTGCCGTCGCCCACCGCAGGACGGACATTCGTGGTGGCGCTGCCGGCGGTCCTCCGCCCCGGGGGACCGTGCATCGGCCGAGCGCCCGGCCGGCGTGGAGGTGGGTGTAGCGATGGGCAGGGTGGAGGAGTCGATCGACGTGGACGTGCCGGTCCGCGTCGTCTACGACCAGTGGACGAGCTTCGAGCGCTTCCCGGAGTTCATGGAGGGCGTGGAGGAGGTCAGGCAGCTCGACGACCTGCACGCCCACTGGAAGACGAAGATCGCCGGACTGTCCCGCGAGTTCGAGACCGAGATCATCGAACGGGTCCCCGACGAACGGGTGTCCTGGCGCACCAGCAGCAAGAACGTGAAGCACACCGGCATGGTCTCGCTGCGACCGATCGACGCGACCCGCACGCGCGTCACGATGATCATGGAGTTCCAGCCCACCGGACTGGCCGAGAAGGCCGCCGACAAGCTCGGTGTGCTCGATCGCATGGTGAGCGGCGACCTGCGGCGCTTCAAGCACTTCGTCGAGGAGCGCGACACCGCGGGCGACGGCTGACGCGCCCCCCGGGGGGCCCGGCCGTACCGGGGAGCGCCCGGACCCGTCGATATTTCGGTGGGGACCGAACGGTGCAGGCCGTAGGTTCTCCGGCATGGATCTTTCAGCAACGGGCGTGGCCCCGAAGGACGGCAAGGCACTGGCGGCGGCCTCGACGACGGTGGTGCTGTGGGCGTCCGCGTTCGTGGCGATCCGGAGTGCGGGCGAGCACTTCGGGCCCGGATCGCTCGCGCTCGGTCGGCTGCTGGTGGGAGCCGTGGCACTGCTCGGCCTGCTGGTGTACCGCCGGGAGGGCCTGCCGCCGCGCGCGGCCTGGCCGGGGACGGCCGTCTCGGGCGTGCTCTGGTTCGGGCTCTACATGGTCGCGTTGAACTGGGGCGAGAAGCAGGTCGACGCGGGCACGGCGGCGATGCTCGTCGGCATCGGGCCGGTGCTGATCGCCCTGCTCGGGGGCTGGCTGCTGCGTGAGGGGCTCCCGCCCAAGCTGCTGGCCGGGATGGCGGTCGCGCTGGCGGGGGCCGTCGTGGTGGGCCTCTCCATGTCGGGCGGGGGCGGCAGTTCGGTGCGGGGCATCGTGCTGTGCCTGCTCGCGGCCGTCGCCTACGCGGCCGGGGTGGTCGGCCAGAAGCCGGCGCTGCGGCACGCCACCGCGCTCCAGGTGACGACGTTCGGCTGTCTGATCGGCGCGGTGGCCTGCCTGCCGTTCGCCCCGCAGCTGGTGTCCGACCTGGCGGCCGCGCCGCCGTCCGCGACGCTCGACGTGGTGTACCTGGGCCTGTTCCCGACCGCGCTGGCGTTCACCACCTGGGCCTACGCGCTCTCCCGGACGACCGCGGCCCGGATGGGGGCGACGACCTACTCGGTGCCGACCCTGGTCGTGCTGATGGCATGGCTCCTGCTCGGCGAGGCACCCGAACCGCTGACCCTGGTGGGCGGCGCCCTCTGCCTGGCCGGCGTCGCGGTGTCCCGCCGCAGCTGAACGGGGCCCGTGCCGCTGGAGCCCGCCGGGGACGACGCGCCGCCGACCCGGCCACCGTGGTGGCCGGGTCGGCGG
>NZ_JBHVWC010000019.1:0-39711 GCF_042882445.1 Kitasatospora sp. NPDC058218
GTTTTCCGGAGTTTCATTCATCGGATTCGCATTCCGCCGCCCCTCTCGGTGCGACTCCGGAACTGTACGGGGACCGGCCCGCCACATGCAAATCGTCCCGCCCTGCTGTCGCAGGACGGGACGATCCGCTGTCACCGGTGCCGTCAGGCGCGGCCCATCTCCTCGGCGATGGCAGCCGCGAAGGCGTCGATGTCCGCCTCGGTGGTGTCGTACGAACACATCCAGCGGACCTCACCGGTGTGCTCGTTCCAGAAGTAGAAGCGGTAACGCTTCTGCAGTCGCTCGCTGACCTCACGCGGAAGAATCGCGAAGACCGCGTTGGCCTCGACCGGGCGGACGACCGTCACGCCCTCGATCTCGCGGACGGCCGCCTCCAGCCGGCTGGCCATGGCGTTGGCGTGGCCGGCGTTGCGCAGATAGAGGTCGCCCGCGAGCAGCGCCTCGAACTGGACCGACACGAAGCGCATCTTCGACGCGAGCTGCATCGAGGTCTTGCGCAGGTACTTGATGTTCCGGACCCGCTCGGGGTTCAGGACCACCACGACCTCGCCGAAGAGCAGGCCGTTCTTCGTCCCGCCGTACGAGAGCACGTCCACGCCGACGTCCGTGGTGAAGGCGCGCAGCGGCACGCCGAGCGAGGCGGCGGCGTTGGCGAGGCGGGAGCCGTCCACGTGCACCAGCATGCCGAGCTGGTGGGCGTGGTCGACGATGGCCCGGATCTCCTCCACCGTGTAGAGGGTGCCGAGCTCGGTGCTCTGGGTGATCGAGACCGCGAGCGGCTGCGCGCGGTGCTCGTCACCGAAGCCCCAGGCCTGCTGGTCGAGCAGCTCGGGGGTGAGCTTGCCGTCCGGGGTGGGGACGGTGAGCAGCTTGATGCCGCCCATCTTCTCCGGCGCGCCGCCCTCGTCCACGTTGATGTGGGCGCTCTCGGCCGCGACCACCGCGCCCCAGCGCGGGAGCAGCGCCTGCAGGGCGACGACGTTGGCGCCGGTGCCGTTGAAGACGGGGTACGCCTCGGCCTTCTCGCCGAAGTGGCGGCGGAAGACGTCCTGCAGGTGGGTGGTGTAGTCGTCCTCGCCGTAGGCGACCTGGTGGCCGCCGTTGGCGAGGGCTATCGCGGCGAGGACCTCCGGGTGCACGCCGGCGTAGTTGTCGCTGGCGAAGCCGCGGACGGCGGGGTCGTGCCGCCGAACCGCGTCGGTCGAGGTGGTGCCGGTCATCGGGCTGTCAGCCACAGGTGCTGTCCGTTCAGTTCTGCTGCGGGGCGGTCCCAGAGGCCCGCGAGGGCGGTGGCGAGGTCGGCAGTGTCCGTGAAGCCGGTGAACTTGGCGTCCGGCTTCTCGGCCCGCATCTCGGGGCTGACCAACGCCTTGATCACCAGGATCGCAGCTGCGGCGGTCGGCTCGCCGTCCTCCGCGGTGGTCTCCTTCTTGAAGGAGTCCGCCATGGAGAGCGTCCAGGCCTCGGTGGCGGCCTTGGCGGCCGCGTAGGCGGCGCCACCGGCGGTCGGCTTGTGGGCGGCCGAGGCGGAGATCATGGCGTACCGGCCGGACTCGCTGCGGACCAGCGCGGGCTGGAAGGCGAGCGAGGTGTGCTGGAGCGTGCGCACCACGGTGTCGTGCAGGAAGTCCCAGTCGTCGATCCGGGTGTCGAAGAACTTCTTGCTGCCGCGCCAGCCGCCGACCAGGTGCAGCAGGCCGTCGACGTGGCCGTGCTCGGCCTCCAGGTGGTCGGCCCAGTCGTGGACCTCCTGCGGGTCGAGCAGGTCGATGACCTGGCCGCTGATCCGCGCGCCGGGGACGGCCGCGCGCACGGTGTCGAGGGCCTTCTCCAGCCGCTGCGGGTCGATGTCGGCGCCGATCACGGTGGCGCCGTCGGCGGCGAGGCGGCGCAGGACGGCCTGGCCGGCCGGGCCACTGGCTCCGGCGACGGCGATGACCTTGCCTTCGAGGTGGGTGTTCACGCGGCGACCTCCTGGATGCCGGCGCCGGTGATGCCGGTGGTGGCGGCGATGACGCCGCCGAGCTTCTTGGCGAGGGCCTCGTAGAACATGCTCAGCGGGAACTCGTCCGGGTGGACCGCGTCGCACAGGGCCTTGTTGAGCGCCTTGCCGTCGGCGGTGTCCAGCGGCAGCGCGTCGGGGCCCTTCGCCCAGGTGGAGGCCGGGTGCGGGGTGAGGTAGCGGGAGACCAGCTGGTAGGCGGCGATCCAGTGCGCCGTCTTGGGGCGGTCGATGCCGTCGCGGTAGAGGGTCTCGATCTCGCCGCAGAGCGCGTTGGTGACGTCGGCGACGCGGTCCCAGTCGATGCTCAGGCGGTTGTCGCGCCAGCGCAGCGCGTCGTGCTTGTGCAGGTAGGCGAAGAGCAGCTGGCCGCCCATGCCGTCGTAGTTGCGCACGCGGTCACCGCTGACCGGGAAGCGGAACATCCGGTCGAAGAGGATGGCGTACTGGACGTCGCGGCCCTGGGGGTAGCCCTCGGCCTGCAGCTTCACGGCCTCCTTGAAGGCGGTGAGGTCACAGCGGAGCTCTTCCAGGCCGTACATCCAGAACGGGCTGCGCTGCTTGATCATGAAGGGGTCGAACGGCAGGTCGCCGTGGCTGTGGGTGCGGTCGTGGACGAGGTCCCACAGGACGAAGGTCTGCTGGGCGCGCTCCTGGTCCTCCAGCAGGCCCTCGGCGTCGGCCGGGATCTCCAGGCCGAGCTGCCGGACGGCGCTGGTGGTGACGGCGCGGAAGCGGGCGGCCTCGCGGTCGCAGAAGATGCCGCCCCAGGTGAAACGGTCCGGCGCCTTGCGCACGGCCACGGTCTCGGGGAACAGGACGGCGGAGTTGGTGTCGTAGCCGGCCGTGAAGTCGGTGAAGGTGATCGGCACGAACATCGGGTTGTCGAAGCGGGTGCGCTCCAGCTCGGCCAGCCAGTCGGGCCAGACCACGCGCAGCAGGACGGCTTCCAGGTTGCGGTTCGGGTTGCCGTTCTGGGTGTACATCGCGAAGACGACCAGGTGCTCCAGGCCGTCCTCGCGCTGGTCGGCGGGCTGGAAGGCGAGCAGCGAGTCCAGGAAGTCGGGCTCCCGGTAGCCGGTGTCGGCCCACTTGGCCAGGTCCGTGTCGACGGCGGCCAGGTAGGCGGCGTCGTGCGGGAAGAGCGGGGCGAGTTCCGCGATGGCGCCGCGCACCGTGGCGACCAGCGGGTCGACCGTGTGCCGCTGGACGGCGGACAGGTCGATCGAACCGTCCTTGGACTGCAGCGGGCGCAGGGCCTCGACGGCGTCCTTCAGACGGAGCCAGGCCGGGTGGCCGGCGTGGATCGAGGCCGGGGCGTCGGCCGCCACAGCGAGCCTTGGCGAAAGATTCTGCATCGTGGACTCACTTCGACAGGAGGTATTTCAACGAGACCACCATAAGTACGACAGGTTCTCCTGTTCAAGGGGGGGCCTGCCGCCGATTCTCCCGAACCGGGGTGGCGACGCCGAATGTCCGGCATGTGGACGGGTGTCTGGATGCTCTGGACAGCTGCACCGTGGGGATGCGAACCTCCCGCCATGCTCCCGGCGGTGATCCTGGTGGCGCGACGCCACATCGACCTGCTCCGGGTGTCTTCCTGCTGTTGTGCGCGCGGTCTCTGCCGCTGCTGCTGATCCGGCTCGGGGGGCGCCGCGGACGCGGCCCCGTACGCCGACCATGCCGCCTGTGTTCCGGCGCCGCCACCGGGGGGAAGTGACCCGCCGAGGTGCGGCCCGGGTCCGGGCCCGGCCCGCGCCCCGTGCCCTCCACTCCCCGCACTTCCGGTCCCTCTCCCAGGAGCCCTGTCATGACCTCCCTCCGCAAGCCGTTCGCCGCCCTGCTGGTCGCCGCCGCCGCGCTGACCGCGTGCGCCCCGCAGGACTCCGCGTCCGACGCGGGTGCCGCCGCGAGTGCGTCGGGGACGGCCGGCGGCTGCGCGCCGGGCGCGCTGGCCACCCGTACCGCGGGAACGCTGACGATCGGCACCGACAAGCCCGCGTACGACCCGTGGTTCACGCAGGACAAGCCGGAGAACGGCGAGGGCTTCGAGTCCGCGGTGGCGTACGCGGTGGCCCAGAAGCTCGGGTACCCGAAGGAGAAGGTGACCTGGGTGGTCGCGCCGTTCGGCAAGGCGACCACGCCGGGCGCCAAGGACTTCGACTTCGACATCAACCAGGTGTCGATCAGCGACGAGCGCAAGCAGGCGGTCGACTTCTCCTCCGGCTACTACGACGTGCGGCAGGCGGTGATCGCGCTGAAGAGCTCCAAGGCGGCCGGGGCCAGGAGCATCGCCGACCTGAAGGGCGCCAAGCTGGGCGCGCAGGTCGGCACCACCAGCCTGGACGTCGTCACCAACACCATCAGGCCGACCGTTCAGCCGGCCGTCTTCGACTCCAACGACCTGGCGAAGGCCGCGCTGAAGAACGGCCAGATCGAGGCGCTGGTGGTGGACCTCCCGACGGCGTTCTACATCACCGGCGCCGAGGTGACGGACGCCCAGGTGGTCGGGCAGTTCGCGGCGGCCGCCCAGGGCGAGCAGTTCGGGCTGGTGCTGGACAAGGGCTCCAGGCTCACCGGTTGCGTCACGCAGGCGGTCGACGCCCTGCGGGCCGACGGCGCGCTGGCGAAGCTGGAGCAGCAGTGGCTCTCCGACGCCGTCTCCGCGCCCGTCCTGAAGTGAGCGAGGCCCCGATGAGCGCCGAGGCCGGGGCCGGGCTGCGCGAGGACGGTGACGCCGACGGTGACGAGGGCGGCGGTCTCCGCAAGGGCCTGCGCCGGAACCCGCGGACGGGCCCGCACCGGCAGGGTCCGGACGACGGCTACCGCCCGTCCGCGCGCCGGCTGGCGCACGAGGCGTACCGGCGCAGCCGCAGCCGCCGCTCGGCGCTGATCGCCGGGGCGTCGACCCTGGCCACGGCCGTGGCGCTCTACCTGCTGGTGGTGAACTCCCCCGGCTGGGAGGCCACCCGGAAGGCGTTCTTCAACGCCGACTACGCCCGCCGGGCGCTGCCGGAGGTGATCAGGGGCCTGCGGATCAATCTGGAGCTGATGCTCGGCTGCGGGCTGCTCATCCTGCTCTTCGGCCTATTGCTGGCGGTGCTGCGGACGCTGCGCGGGCCGGTGTTCCTGCCGGTGCGGCTGCTGGCCACGGCGTACGTGGACTTCTTCCTCGGCCTGCCGATGATCATCTGCCTGCTGGTCATGATCACCGGCGTGCCGGCGCTGCGACTGACCGGTGTCACCACGGATCCGATGCTGCTCGGCGGCGCCGCGCTGGTGCTGACGTACTCGGCGTACGTCTCCGAGGTCTTCCGGGCCGGCATCGATTCGGTGCACCCGAGCCAGCGGGCGGCCGCCCGTTCGCTGGGGCTGAGCAACGCGCAGGCGATGCGGTACGTGGTGCTGCCGCAGGCGGTGCGCCGGGTGGTGCCGCCGCTGCTGAACAACCTGGTCAGCCTGCAGAAGGACACCGGCCTGGTGTCGATCGGCGGGGCGATCGACGCGGTGTACGCGGCGAAGATCATCGCCAGCCGGTCGTTCAACTACACCCCCTACGTGGTGGCCGGGCTGGTCTTCATCGTGCTGACCGTTCCGCTCACCCGGTTCACCGACTGGCTCACCCGTCGGATGAACCGCCGTCAGCACCAGGGAGGTGCGGTGTGACGATCCAACCGGTGACGACCGGTCCGGTGGCGGCCGACCCGGTCCTGCGGCTGGAGTCCGTGCGCAAGAGCTTCGGCTCCCAGCTCGTCCTGCGCGACGTGGACCTCGCCGTCCCCGAACACTCCGTGACGGCACTGATCGGCGCCTCCGGCTCCGGCAAGTCCACCCTGATGCGGTGCGCCAACCTGCTGGAGCGGATCGACGACGGGGCGATCTTCCTGGACGGCGAGGAGATCACCGATCCGCGCACCGACGAGGACGCCGTCCGGCGCCGGATCGGCGTGGTGTTCCAGGCGTACAACCTCTTCCCGCACATGACGGTGCTGGAGAACGTCACGCTGGCCCCCCGTCGGGTGCACCGCCGCGGCCGGGCCGAGGCCGAGGCGGCGGCGCTGGAGCTGCTGGACCGGCTCGGACTCGCGACCAAGGCCCGGGAGTACCCGGACCGGCTCTCCGGCGGGCAGCAGCAGCGCGTCGCCATCGTCCGCGCGCTGGTCACCGGTCCGCGGCTGCTGCTGCTCGACGAGATCACCGCCGCGCTCGACCCGGTGCTGGTCGGCGAGGTGCTCGCGGTGGTGCGGGACCTCAAGGAACAGGGCATGACGATGGTCGTCTCCACCCACGAGATGGGCTTCGCCCGCGAGGTGGCGGACCAGGTCTGCTTCCTGGAGGCCGGGGTGGTGCTCGAACAGGGCCCGCCGGAGCAGGTGTTCGGCGATCCGCAGCACGCCCGGACCAGGCGGTTCCTGAGCCGGGTCGTGGCCTCCGGGCGGTTGAACCCGTAGGAACGGCCGCCCCCGCGGGAACGGGTGGACCCGCAGGAGCGGCTGGACCTGCGGGGACGGCTGAACCGCCGGACGACTCGACCGCAGGCGGCGGACCGCCTCTCGAACGAGGTGGAATCACTCGAACGGAGTAACGCCCTGCGGCAACGGGAGTGCCCTCCCGAGGCTTCACTACGGCGGGCACTCCCGTGCGCCCCCGTTCGCGCCCTGATGCGCGCGGCCCCGAGCGGTGATCGTGGACAGTACGCCCGTCCCCGCTCTCCGGGAGGAGGCCGCCGTTGCACGGACCGATCCTGGTCAGCTGGCTGCTGGCCGCCCTCACCGCCACGTCCGGCGCCTACTGCCTCAGCCGCCTGGGCCGCACGCCGTGCTCGGCGGACGCCGGAGCGAAGCGCCTGCACGCTTACGAGTCGGATGCCGCCGAGGCGCTGATGGGGCTCGGGATGGCGGCGATGGCCGTCACCGGGGCCGCCGTCCCCGCCGCACTCTGGGCCTGGCTGTTCGGGCTGCCCGCGGTGGCGTTCCTGCTGGCGGCGGTGCGCGGTCGGGCCGGACGGGCCCACCGGCTGCACCACGCGATCGGCGGGCTGGCGATGACGTACATGGCGCTCGCGATGGCCGCCGCGCCCGCGCACGGCCACCACCACGCCACGAGCACGGGTGCCCCGCTGCTGACCGGCGCACTGCTGCTCTACTTCGGCGGCTACTCGCTCTGGGCCGGCACCCGTCTGCTGGCCGCGCCGGGCGGCCAGCAGACCTGGAGCACCCGCACCGCGGGGCTGCCCCGGGCCTGCCGCACGGCGATGGGCATCGGCATGTTCGCCATGCTCCTGACGATGTGAGGCCGGTCCGCGAAGGCCCGCGCGTGGCGTTGGTCACTGGGTGGCCGAAAGCCGTTCCACCCGGCGCCGCCAGCGCTTAGGTTGGCGGGGAGCGCGCTGTCGCGTTCCGTGCGTACTCGGGGAGCCCATGCCATGACGGCCCTGCTCGGCCTGCTGCTGCTCGGACTGCTGCTCTCGACCGTGGCGCCCCGGCTGCTGGCCCGGGCCCGCTGGGCCGAGCGCGAACCCGTGCTGGCCCTGCTGGTCTGGCAGTGCCTGGTGGTCGCGGTCCTGCTGTGCTGCGCCCTGAGCCTGGTGCTGGCCGCCTCGGCCGCCCTGCCGGCACTGCGGGAGCTGATCTTCACCGGCGCGCCGCGCGGCGTGGAGGCCGCGTACGCGCTCCAGGAGGCCGAGGGCTGGGGGCGGCTCTGTGCCGCGATCCTGGCGGCGGGCGGCGTGCAGACCGTGCTGGCCCTGACCCGTGAAGTCCGCTCGGCGAAGGCCCTGCGCAATCGGCGGCACGCCCAACTGGCTAGCCGGGCACCCGAGTTGCCGGAGTCCATCGACACCCTGAAGCATCGGCGGGAGCGGCTGGTGGTGCTGGAGAACATCCGCCCCGAGGCCTGGTCGCTGCCGGGCCACAACTCCCGCCTGGTGGTCACCACCGGAGCTCTCCAGCAGCTGACGGACCGGGAGTTGGCGGCCGTACTGAGCCACGAGCGCGGACACGTCCGGGCCCGGCACCACTGGCTGTCGCAGTGCTCGCAGGCACTCGCCTCGGGCTTCCCCGGGGTCGGGGTGTTCAGCGCCTTCCGGGACCAGGTCGGCGAACTCGTGGAGCTGGCGGCGGACGACCGGGCGGCGCGCCGGCACGGGCGGCACACCACCGCCGTGGCGCTGGCCGAACTCAACCTGGACCGCGGGGTGTTCGGCTCCTGCCCGCCCGGGCTGGCGCAGTCCCCGAAGCGGGTGGACCGACTGCTCGCCGGGCGGCCCCGACTGCCCGTGTCCCACCGCCTGCGGCTCACCCTGGCCGCGCTCGCCGCGCCCGCCGCGGCCGTCCTGCTGGCCGCCGCACCGGGGCTCTCGACACTGTTCTGATCCCGACCCCAGCACCCGGCCACGCACGGAGCCACTGACGGGCCGCCAGTCGTGGAGGCGGCGCAAAGGGCCCTCCGCCCCCGCCCCGAAGGATCGTTGACGGTACGTCAGTCGACCCGGCAGGTCGGCGCCGACCCCTCGCCGCCGACAGCACCACCGAGACCGACACCGCCGACACCGACACCGCCGGCACCGAGCGTCCGGGCGAGCACCTCACGGTGCAGCGGGCGGGCCTCGGCATAGCGGCGGCAGCCGGCCTCGGTGAGCGCCACCTGGATGCCGCGCCGGTCGTTGGGGCACATCGTGCGCGTCACCAGCCCGGCCTTCTCCAGCCGGCCGATCAGTCGCGAGAGCGCGCTCTGGCTCAGGTGGACGGTGTCGGCCAGCTCCTGGACCCGCAACTGGTGGCCGACGGCGCTGTCGCGCTCCTCGACGAGGCGCTCCAGCACCTCGAACTCACTCACGCCCAGGTCGTGCTTCTCCCCCAGCTCGCGATCGAGCGCGCAGGTCGTCGCGGCATGTCGAGCCAGCAGGTCGCGCCATTCGGCGACCAGACCTGTCTCCGCCGGGGAGTCGAGTTCAGCCACTTCGCCACAGTACCACGTGCACATGAATCTTATGCGTTCGCATTTAATTCACTTGCATTGAATGCACGTGCATGTAGTGTCCTCCCCATGACCACCGCGACCGTCACCGCAACTGACGAACCTTCATCCAGCGGGCTGAGCTGGACTCCCCGCCTCTGGGGCACCCTGATCGTGCTCTGCGCCGCGATGTTCCTGGACGCCCTGGACGTCTCCATGGTCGGCGTCGCCCTTCCGTCCATCGGCTCCGAGCTCCACCTCTCCACCTCCGCACTGCAATGGGTGGTCTCCGGCTACGTCCTCGGTTACGGTGGCCTGCTGCTGCTCGGCGGGCGCGCCGCCGACCTGCTCGGCCGCCGCCGGGTCTTCCTGGTCGCCCTCGGCGTGTTCGCGGGCGCCTCGCTGCTCGGCGGCCTGGTCGACGACGGCGGCCTGCTGATCGCCGCCCGCTTCCTCAAGGGCGTCAGCGCGGCCTTCACCGCGCCCGCCGGCCTGTCGATCATCACCACCACGTTCGCCGAGGGCCCGGCCCGCAACCGGGCACTGTCGATCTACACCACCTGCGGCGCCAGCGGCTTCTCGCTCGGCCTGGTGCTCAGCGGTCTGCTCACCTCGGTCGGCTGGCGCTGGACCTTCCTGATGCCCGTCCCCGTCGCCCTGCTGGCCCTGCTCTTCGCGATCCGGCTGCTCCCCCGCCCCACCGAGGAGCGGGCCAAGGGCGGGTACGACGTACTCGGCGCGATCACCGGCACGCTCTCCGTGCTGCTGCTGGTGTTCACCGTCACCGAGGCGCAGGGCGCCGGCTGGCTGAGCCTGCGCACCCTCGGCTCGCTCGCCGTGGTCGCCGCCCTGGCCGCCGCCTTCCTCGTGATCGAGAGCCGCACCGCGCACCCGCTGGTCCGGCTCGGCATCTTCCGCAACGGCTCGGTCGCCCGGGCCAACGTGATCGCCTTCACCATGACCGGCGCCTACGGCGGCTTCCAGTTCGTGGTCACGCTCTACCTGCAGCACCTGCTCGGCTGGTCGGCCCTGCAGATGGCGCTCGGACTGCTCCCGGCCGGCGCCTTCATCGCCCTGTCGGCCCCGTTCATGGGCCCGATCGTGGACCGTTTCGGCACCGGTCGGCTGCTGCCGATCGGCCTGCTCTCCCTGGCCGCCGCCTTCGCCCTGTTCCTGCGGCTGGACGAGCACAGCTCGTACCTCACCCTGGTGCTGCCGTCGATGGCCCTGCTGGGCGTCGGTTTCGCCCTGGCCTTCCCCTCGGTGAACATCGCCGCCACCGACGGCGTGGCCGACGAGGAGCAGGGCCTGGCCTCCGGGCTGGTCAACACCGCGATCCAGGTCGGCACGGCGGTGGTGCTCGCCGGGGCCACCGCGATGATCACCGCCGGCAGCGGCGGCGGCGACAGCGCCCAGGCCCAGCTGGACGGCTACCGGCCCGCGCTGGTCCTCGTCACCGCGATCGCGGTGCTGGGCTTCCTGATCGCCACCGTGGGCGCCGTGCTCGACCGGCGGAAGAAGGCAACTGCCGTCTCCGTCCCGGACTATGATTATCCGTCCGCCGACCTGGCCGACCGGCGGGACGAGATCCTGAGCAGGGGCTGACCCCACCAGCCCCTCGCCATCGGGCGCGCGCCGGCTCCACCAAACCCCCGTGTCGGTGGAGCCGGCGCCTCCGTACGAGCCGATCCCCGCAAGCCCGCCGAAGTGCGGGTTCCACGGGATCGGCCGCTCGCGCCGCCAGTATATTGGCCAGGAGCCAACGAACGTACGGAGCAGACACGATGGCACCTCGCGGGGATTCGGTCAATGAGGAAATGCGTCAACGCTCCCGCCGGCGCATCATGCGCGCCACCGTCGAACTCGTCGACGAGCACGGCTACGCGGGCACCACGCTGACCGACATCGCCGAGCGGGCCGGGCTCGCCCGCGGCCTGCTCTCGTACTACTTCGACGGCAAACGGCTGCTCATGCAGTCGGCGACCCACCGGATGATGCACCAGGCGCTGTCCACCGCCCTGGACGGCCTGGGGCCCGACTCCACGCCCGAGGCCCGACTGGCCCGCGCGATAGACACGGTGCTGGGGCTGGCGATGGACCACCCACGGGTGATGCGCTCGCACCTGGCGCTGATCCTGGACCCGGACACCGGCGCGTTCGTCCAGGACCCGGAGCAGCGCCGGCTCGGCGCGATCCTCCAGGCACTGCTGCGCGACTGGGGCGCGCCCGACCCGCTCGCCGAGCACGCGGTGCTGCGCAGCGCCCTGATGGGCGGCTGCATCGGTGTGCTGCTGCCGGGCGCCGAGCTGCCGCTGGCGCTGATCCGGGCCGACCTGTTCGGCCGCTACGACCTGGACTGGCACCTCGGCCTCCCGCCGCAGCCGCTGCCGCCGGAGCGCGAACGGCCGCCGGCCCGCGGGTGAGCGCGGCGGCCGGCGGCCGTTCGGTGGGGCGGTCGGGCGGGGTCAGCGCTCCTTGAGGATCGACGCCAGCAGGTCGATGGTGCGCTCCGGCGTCAGGCTGTCGACGCAGAGCCGCTCCATGACCTGGATGTACGCGTCGACGTCGTCGCGCTTGTCGAGGTACAGCGCGCTGGTGAGCTGCTCCAGGTAGACCACGTCGGCGAGGTCCTGCTCGGGGAAGCGCAGGATGGTGAACGCCCCGGACTCCCCGGCGTGTGCGCCGAAGCGGAACGGCATCACCTGGATCACCACGTTGGCCTGCTCGGCGACGTCGATCAGGTACTGGACCTGACCGCGCATCACCTTGGGGCCGCCGACCGGCCGGCGCAGCGCGGCCTCGTCGATGACGGCCCAGAGCCGGGGGCTGCTGCCCTCGGTGAGCAGCTTCTGGCGGCGCAGCCGGAGGCTGACCCGCCGCTCGACCTCGTCCTCGCTGATCACCGGGCGACTCTGGCCGAAAACCGCCCGTGCGTACTCCTCGGACTGCAACAGGCCGGGGATGAACTGGACCTCGTAGGTGCGGATCAGTGCGGCGGCCTCCTCCAGGCCGACATAGGTCTGGAACCAGCCCGGCAGCACGTCGTTGAAGCTGTGCCACCAGCCGGACTTGTTGGCCTCGCGGACCAGGCCGAGCAGCGCCTCGCGCTCGCCGCCGTCGTCCACGCCGTAGAGGCTGAGCAGGTCGGCGACGTCACGCTCCTTGAAGCTGACGCGGCCGAGCTCCATGCGGCTGATCTTGGACTCGGAGGCACGGATCGCATAGCCCGCGTCCTCGCGGGTGATGCCGCGCGCCTCGCGGAGCCGGCGCAGCTGGGAGCCGAGGAGGATCCGGCGGACCATCGAGCCGCCGCCCGGCTGAACTGTGGTCATGCGGTCGAAACCTCCACCTAGGGCAAACAGCGCACAGTCTGCCATCAGTTGAGCGCTCACGGTGCCGATACTGACGGATGTTCCTATCAGTTCTGCACTCCGCACACCAGGATGCACGTGCATTCGGCGCTTGCATATGCCATTTGTACGACTGCACGTGAATCGACTCTTGCATCTGCAGTGAGCGCAGAGGACCATGGTGCACGTGCACCTGCACATCCCTGGCAATCCCGCGGGCTCCGCGTCGACCCCACGCGCGACTCCGCGCACCAGCCCGGCAGCGCCCTCGCGCCACCGGGCCTTCGTGTGCGCGCGCGACTGGTCGAGGGGGCGGCCGCGCGGCCTAGCGAGTCGGAGGTGACCGGCATGACCCCGGCGGGTCCAGCCGTGTCCGCCCCCTTATGGGAGGAGCTCTTCATGAGCACCGGTACGGCCTTGGCAGTCGATCCCCATGTGGTCACCTGTACGCTCGCCCCCCGCTACGAAGCCGTCAGAACCGCGCGCGACTTCGCCAGGACCGCTCTTCAGCGCTGGGGACTGAGCGAGCTGTTCGACGATGTCGCGCTGGTGGCCTCGGAACTGGTGACCAACGCCCTGCGGCACGCGATCGGTGCGTGCCCCGGTGCGACGGGCGGCGCGCTCGACGACTACGACTTCCCCACCCAGCCCGCACCCGAGGGGCGGCTGCCGATCCGAATAAGCCTGGTGCACCGCGCACCGCAGGTGGTCTGCGCGGTCAGCGACCCCAGCAGCACCGGGCCGGTGGCGCGGGAGGCGGACTTCGTCGCCGAGTCGGGCCGCGGGTTGCACCTGGTGGACTCCTTCAGCCGGTCCTGGGGTTGGCACCCGCTGGGCGGCGGCAAGGTGGTCTGGGCCCTGTTCGAAGCCGAGGCGGTCGCGCTTCCGGAGCTCGGCGGACGGCATCGCCGCTCGGCCTAGTCGTGGCCCGCGGCACCGGGGAGGACCACCACACCGCTCCCGGCCCGAGGCCCCGCACGCCCCTCGCCGCACCCGGCCCCGCAGCGACCCCCGCTCCCCGGAGCAGCCCGGTCCGCGGCAGCCGGTCACGCAGCACCCGGCCACCACCCGGCGACGGCTCCCCGGGCGACGTCCGGCACGACGACATCCGCGCAGCGGCGCCCACCACGGGGCGGACGGCCGGAGAAGACTAAGGCCGTCGTGGTGTCAGCACCCACGACGGCCCCCCGATGGTGAAGAGGACGAACGGTCAGACCGCCAGGTGGTCGAACTCCCCGTCCTTGGCGCCCAGCAACAGCGCCGCGATCTCGGCCCGGGTGTAGATCAGTGCCGGACCTTCCGGGAAGCGTGAGTTCCGCATCGCCACGTCGCCCCCCGGGAGGGCAGCGAACTCGACGCAGTTGCCCTGAGAGTTGCTGTGCAGGCTCTTCTGCCAGACCACGTTCTTGAGGTCCGCAGCCGCCATCCCGTTGTACGTGTCGTAACTGTCGTGCATAGAAATCTCCCGAAGAGCTCCGGAGTAGTCGTCCAGCTCGGCGCCCCGGCACTCAGCCGAACGACTGGGCCGGCCCCGTACCGGCCCGGCACAACGCCTCACTTGACGCGATGATAGCTCCAGTGCACGTGCATCAGCACGGGACGTTGCAGGTGCACGGGGCATTCGTCGATTAATCGGAACTCTTCACCGCCTCGACACCTGGCGGAACGTATGCGGACATAGCCGACCGAACCGGGAGGACTCCGATAACCGCCCGTAGGCAGCCGCCCGCTGAATGTTGATCTTCGAACGCCCGGAGTCGCGTCGCCGTGACACTCCGTCAGGCCGTCCGCATGCTGTGAGACATCTCACGCGCCACGGCTGCAACGTGCCGCACCTCCTGTCACGTCTCAGGAAGAAGTGGTGCCCAAGCAGGGATTGATCACGGTATGTCCGCTTTTCGGGCGGCCCGCCCCTCCCGGTACGGCAGCCGACTGCAGCCTTGGCGGGCCGATGTCCTACGATCTCCGCCATGAGCACCGCAGCCATCCCGGGCGCGCCACTGCCCGTCCGCACCCCAGGCTCCCGTGCGCGGGGGCGCCACCGCCGCCCCGAGCGCCCCGAGATCCCGGCCGGCTCCCCGGCCCTGGTGCTCGCGGTGCCCGCGACCGCCGGGCCGGAGTCCCGTTCCGTCGTCGAGGAACTGCTCTCGATCGTACGCAGCGAGCAGAACGGCGTGCAGACCGCGGCCGGCTACCTCACCGGCGTCGCGGGCGAGAGCGAGCCCGGCAATGACGAGTTCACCGTCGCCGAACTGCTGGCGCACGCCGCCGGGACGGGTCAGCCCGCCCCGGTCGTGGTGCCGCTGGTCCCCGGCCCGCACGGCTTCCTGACCGAACTGCACGCGCTGGCCGCCGAGTACGGCGCCCACGTCACCGACGTCCTCGGCCCGCACCCGCTGCTCGCCGAGGCCGTCCACGTCCGCCTCTCCGAGGCCGGGCTGGCCCGGGCCGACCGCGCCCGGCTGTTCGCCATCGCGACGGCCGCGGACGGCGTGGTCCTCACCACGGTCGGTGGCGAGGAGGCCGCCGCGGCGGCCGGCATCACCGGCGTGCTGCTGGCCGCCCGCCTCGCGGTGCCGGTCGTCCCCGCCGCGCTCGACGTGCCCGGGTCGGTGGCCGCCGCCGTCGCGCACCTCAAGGAGACCGGCTCCCAGCGCCCGGCACTGGCCCCGCTGGTGATCGGCCCGGAGGCGGACTCCGAGCTGCTCGCCACGGCCGCCGAGGAGACCGGCTGCCCGAGCGCCGCGCCGCTCGGCGCCTACCCGACGGTGGGCCAGCTGATCGCCTCCACCTACCTGGCCGTGCTGCCGGCCGTCGCCCCCGAGGCGTACGCCGAGGCGGCCGCCGCCGAGCAGGCCGCTGCCGAGGAGGCCGGGGAGGCCGCCGCCGAGTAGCGGGCCGCGAACGCCGAAGGGCCCGGAGCACACGCGCTCCGGGCCCTCGACGTGTCCACCCGGGATGCCCGGGACGCGCGGGACGGCGCCCGGGTCGGCCCCGCACCCGCCGGCCCGCACACTCGCCCCGCGCCCGCCTCAGGAACGCCCGCCCACCCGTCCGGTGACCGCCGCGGCGTCCACCGGCCGCAGCGCCGGCAGCTGCACCGGCCGGGACTGCGCGGCGAAGGCGGCCACCGGCACCGCGGTCGCGTTCCACTGCGGCTGCGCGGCGCCGCCGCCGTCCGCCTTGCGCACCTGCAGCACCTCGGTCTGCCCCGCGCGGCGCAGCAGGATGTTCCCGGGCGGCGCGGACTCCGGATCGATCCAGAGCTCGTTGCCGCCGAACTCGCAGTCCAGCACGAGGATGTCGTCCGGCTTGCCGTCCCGGTCGGCACGGAAGGCGATCCCGGCCCTGCGGTGGCCGGTGAACCGGCTGCGGCTGAAGGTGACGGCCTCCCCGGCGAGTTCGTGCCGCGCGGTGGAGACGGCGAAGTCGCTCTGCCCGGCGGCGTCGATCAGCAGCCCGTCGAAGAGGGTGCCCTTGTCCCGGCCGAGCGAGTGCAGCGCCACTCCCCCGCCGCCGTTGCCGTACAGCACGCTCGCGGTGTAGTCGAAGTCGTTGAGGTAGGCGCCGTGCTCGATGCCCCACCCGCCGTTGTGGTAGGCCGCGAACTCGGTGACCACGTGGTGCTGCTGGGCGTTCAGCCAGACGAAGATGCCGTTCTGCAGGTTGTTGTGGGCCAGGCAGCGCCGGAAGTCCCAGACCCCCTCGCTGTTCTCCGGCCACTCGAAACCGGAGGCGCCGTTGGCTCCCTGGACGCCCACGGCGACGCAGTCCAGCGCCTTGCCGCCGGTGCCGGCGCCGAGGTTGAAGCCGGTCAGCCGGTAGGCCCGCGGGTTGGGCTCCAGCAGCGTGCGGGAGGCGACGCAGGACTCGTAGACGATGTCGTCGGACGGCTGCTGCGGGGTGCGGGTGTCCAGCGGGCCGTCCCACCAGTAGGCGTCCTCCCAGGTGTCGTGGCTGATGCAGCTGCGGAAGGTGATGCCGTGGCTGGCGTGCGGGACGAAGGCGTGGCTCCCCGCGTCGCGCACCACCACGCCCTCGACGACGGTCCCCCGGGTGGTGTCGCCGAGCATGTGGAAGTGCAGCCCGTAGCGGCCGAGCACCGGGGCGGTGACCGGGGCGCTGCCGTCCGGGCCCTTCCAGGACTCCCCGGTGTCGGTGCGCGGGCCGACCCAGCGCAGCGTCGCGTGGCGCAGGTCGGCCCGGCGGGAGCTGGTGAGGTGGACGTGGGCGCGGCCCTCGGCGGTGCCCTCGATCCGCACGCTGCGGGTCAGGTTGAGCACCTCGGCGCCGACCGTGACGCCCCCTCCGGCGCTCACCCGGGGGTGCGCGTACGTCAGCGGCGCCGCCAGGGTGACGGTGGATCCGCTGACGGACCGGACGACGGCCAGGTCGTAGCGGGTGGAGAAGCCTTCCTCGTCCGGCGGGCCGGTCGGGGTGACGGCCAGTTCGTCGCCGGGCAGCCAACCGGTGGGCGGCGCGGCCAGGGTGACGGTGGTGTCGCCGGCGCCGAGCGCCCGGTCCGCACGCGCCCAGGCGGTCTTGGCGGCGCCGTCCAGCCGCAGGTACCCGGTGCCGGTGACCCAGAGTCCGACGTCGGTGTCGACCACCTTCATGCCGTCGCCCCGGAAGCGCCGCTCGTCGACGGCGGGGAAGCGCACGGTGTGCACGGCGGCGCCGTCGGGGGCGAGCGCGAGGGTGCCGCGGATCTCGACGTTGCCGTTCGCGGCGAGGGTGAGGCTGCGGTCGGCGGCGAAGGTGAGCGCGCCGCCGGGCTCGACCAGCAGCGAGCCGACGGTGGCGTCGGTGTCGAGCAGCACCCGGTCGGTGATCCGGACGGCGTTCTGCGGGCCGGGCACCCGGCCGCCCCAGCCGGCGGGATCGGACCAGCGGCGGCCGCCCTGGTCGGGGGTGGGCTGGTCGGGGGTGGGCTGGTCGGGGGTGGGCTGCTCGGGCGCGGCGGCGCCCCCGGGAGTGCCCCCGGGCGCGGGGTCGGTGGTCCCGCCGGACGCCCCCGGGGGCGACGGGGCGCCGTGCTGGTGCCCGGCGGCCGGGCTGTCCGCCCCCGGGGCGGGGAGGGGGCCCTCCACGGCGGCCACGGGCTCGGAGCGGCCGTCCAGGGAGCGCCGCAGCGCCTCCTCGCCGGCGACCGCCGCGAACACCGTGCCGACGGCCAGCCAGCGCAGCATCGTCCGACGACGGACGGGAGTTCGGGGTTCGGCGGGCGGGATGTCCGCTCTGCGGTGTTTTGCCCGGCGATGCGCGCCGCGCGGTCGCGCGGCCGGCCGACCGGCCTCCGGGTCCTCGTCCATGGCCATCGTTGCGTAGCCCTCCCCCCAGACGGCCGCGTCGATCCTGACGTCCTGAAGCATAGGCAGTTGCCGTGACTCCGACGGGCGTTGCCTGAAATCGGTCATTTCTGATCATGGTGGACAGCCATTCACCACCGCTTTCGCAAACCGTGACGAGCGTCACACATGTTTGCGGTTTGAACTTAAGTCTGCTTAACGTGCTCCCCGTTCGTGGCCACACGGACCCAGCACACCCGCAACGCCGAGTCCTGCCGTCGGGTGCGCTGGCAGCGCGGAACGCACCACGGCAGGAGCGGGGGAACCACAGGTAAGTCGCCCCGGACCGGTCCTCGTGACCGGTTCAGGGCTAGGGGTGAAGCCGCAGCCACAGCGCGGCCGGGCAACTCCAGCCCGAATCCGACAGCTCACCTCGCAGGCGTGGGAGAGGACCACGTCTTCATGCTGCCCACCAACGGCACCCGTCTGTCCGGCCGCACCCGCCGCGCGATCGCCACCCTCGGCGTCGTCGGCATCGGCCTCACCGTCCCCTGCCTCACCGCCGGCAGCGCCTCCGCCGCCTCGGTCGCCACCTGGGACAAGGTCGCCCAGTGCGAGAGCACCGGCAACTGGAGCATCAACACCGGCAACGGCTTCTACGGCGGCCTCCAGTTCACCAGCAGCACCTGGGCCGCGTTCGGTGGCACCGCGTACGCCGCCCGCGCCGACCTCGCCACCAAGGACCAGCAGATCGCGATCGCCGAGAAGGTGCTCGCCTCCCAGGGCCCCGGCGCCTGGCCGGTCTGCTCCGTCCAGGCCGGTCTGACCAAGGGCGGCACCCCGGCCGCCGTCGACACCTCCACCGCCGCCAAGCCGGCCGCCCCGAAGGCCGCCCCGGCCCCGGCGCAGACCCCGGCCCCGGCGCAGACCCCGGCCCCCGCCGCCAAGCCGGCCGCGCCCAAGGCCGCCCCGAAGCCCGCCGAGGCCCCGGCCGCCGGCGACTCCGCCCAGCAGTCGCAGGGCGGTCAGAACTGGCAGCAGTACCACCGTCAGGCCGACGGCCAGGCCTCCCGGACCTCGTCCGACGACTACACCGTGGTCGCCGGCGACTGGCTCTCCTCGATCGCCGACAAGAACGACATCCAGGGCGGCTGGGAGCGGCTCTACGAGCTCAACCGCAGCTCCCTCACCGCCGGCCCGCACGTCATCTACCCGGGCCAGCACCTGAGCCTGGGCGACCGCGCCAAGGCCCAGGCCTCGGACGAGTCCGGCCAGGGCTTCGACTGGTTCAACCGCTCCTCGGGCGCGACCGGCCAGGCCGCCGGCACCACCGCGACCGCCGCCAAGCCGGCCGCGCCGACCCAGGCCCCGGCCGCCAAGCCCGCCGCCCAGGAGACGGCCCAGGCCCCGGCCCAGGCCGCCACCGGCAGCATGGCCGCCGCGGTCTCCTTCGCCCTGTCGAAGGTCGGCCAGGCCTACGTCTACGGCGGCACCGGCAACGGCGGCTGGGACTGCTCCGGTCTGACCCAGGCCGCGCTGCGCGCCGCGGGCATCTCCGTGCCGCGCGTCGCCGCCGACCAGGCCGCCGCCAGCACCCACGTCTCGCTGGACGCCCTCAAGCCGGGCGACCTGCTGTTCTGGTCCAACAACGGCCAGGACTCGGGCGTTCACCACGTCGCGCTCTACATCGGCGACGGCAAGTACGTCGAGGCCGCCAACCCCAGCGCGGGCGTGCGGACCCAGACCATCGCCAACTGGGCCCCGGACTTCGCCGGCCGGGTCTGATCCCCTCCCGTGCGGGCCGATCCGGTCCGCACGGGTACGCCGCAGCCCCCGGGGAGAGTCTGGTCGCTCCTCCCCGGGGGCTGCGGCGCGCCCGCGCGCAGGGCGGCCGGACCGTGGTCAAAACCGGTCCCGCCGGGCATGCTGCTGCTCCTACCCGAGGAGTCACATGGCCCAGGTCACCGTCACGCTCGACGCCAATCTCGCGATCGACGCGATGATGCTCTCCGGTACCAAGAGCCCGCAGGACGCCGTCGAGCTGATCCTGCTCGACTACCTGGCCCGCAGGCGGCGCACCGAGAGCCGGACCGGCGACGCCGCCGACGGGCAGCGGGCGAACCAGCAGCGCCCGACCGCGCAGGAGGGCTGAGGGCGGACACGGCGGGGCCCCGGAGAGCGGGTTCGCTCTCCGGGGCCCCGGTCGTCGTCTCAGCGGGCGCAGGCGCCCGTGGAACCGCGCATCACCAGTTCCGGCTGGAACATGAACTCCCCGCGCTGGGCGGCGTTCGCGCCCACCTCCTCCAGCAGGGCGTCGACGGCGGCGGTGGCCATCGCCTCGACCGGCTGGCGGATGGTGGTCAGCGGCGGCTCGGTGAAAGCTATCAGCGGCGAGTCGTCGAAGCCGACCACCGAGACGTCCTGCGGGACGGACAGGCCCCGCTGGCGCACCGCGCGGATCGCGCCGAGCGCCATCATGTCGCTGCCGCAGACGATCGCCGTACAGCCCTTGTCGAGCAGCGCGCCCGCCGCCGCGTGTCCGCCCTCCACGCTGAACAGCGTGTGGTGGACGAGCTCCCGGGCCTGCTCCTCGGTCCGGCCGAGCACCTCCCGCAGGGCCGCCGTGAAGCCCTCGATCTTCCGCAGCACCGGGACGTAGCGCTTCTGCCCGACCGCCAGACCGATCCGCTCGTGGCCGAGTTCGGCCAGGTGCTGGACGGCCATCCACATCGCGGCCCGGTCGTCCGGCGAGATGAACGGCGCGTCGATCTTCTCGCTGAAGCCGTTGATCAGCACGAACGGCACCTGCCGACCGGTCAGCCGGGCGTACCGGTCGTGGTCGGCGGTGGTGTCGGCGTGCAGGCCGGAGACGAAGACGATGCCCGCCACGCCCCGGTCGACCAGCATCTCCACCAGTTCGTCCTCGGTGGAGCCGCCGGGCGTCTGGGTGCAGAGCACCGGCGTGTAGCCGTGCCGGCTCAGCACCTGCTCGATCACCTGGGCCAGCGCGGGGAAGATCGGGTTGCTGAGTTCCGGGGTGATCAGCCCGATCAGGCCCGCACTGCGCTGGCGCAGGCGGGTCGGCCGCTCGTAGCCGAGCACGTCCAGCGCCGCCAGCACGGTCTGCCGGGTGGCGGCGGAGACGTTCGCCTTGCCGTTGAGTACGCGGGAGACGGTGGCTTCGCTGACCCCCGCCTGCGCCGCGATGTCTGAAAGTCGCGCCGTAGTCACGGTCCCAGAGCCTATTGCAACCACGTCAGACCGCCCACCAGTCGGTGCTGTCCGGTGCGAGCACCGTCTCGCCGCCGTCCACCGCGGTGTCCGTCACGGCGTCCGCGGAGGAGAGCAGCAGCCGGCCGGGCGCGGCTATCCGCACCGGCTCGGCGGTGGCGTTCACCGTGCAGACGAAGGAGCCGCGGCGGAAGACCAGGGTGCCCTCGGGGCCGTCCAGCCACTCGACCTCGGTGCCGGCGCCCAGCGCGGGCTGCTCCCGGCGGACGGCCAGCGCGCTGCGGTACAGCTCCAGGGTCGACGTCGGGTCGCCGGTCTGCGCCTCGACGCTGAGCCCGGCCCACTCGGCGGGCTGCGGCAGCCAGCTGGGGCCGCCGGCGGTCGGGCCGAAGCCGTACGGGGCCTCGGTGCCGGACCACGGGATCGGCACCCGGCAGCCGTCGCGGTAGCCGTCCTGGCCGGCCTTGCGGAAGAAGGACGGGTCCTGGCGGACCTCGTCGGGCAGGTCGGTGACGTCCGGCAGGCCGAGCTCCTCGCCCTGGTAGATGTACGCGGAGCCGGGCAGCGCGAGCATCAGCAGGGTGGCGGCGCGGGCCCGGCGCAGACCGAGCTCGCGGTCCCCGGGGGTACGGATCTGGGTGCCGAGGCCCGGCGGGTTGGCGAAGCGGGTGGCGTGCCGGGTGACGTCGTGGTTCGAGAGCACCCAGGTGGTGGGGGCGTCGACCGGGCGCATCGAGTCGAGCGAGAGGTCGATCACCGCGCGCAGCTCGGCGGCGTCCCAGGAGGTGCCCAGGTACTGGAAGTTGAAGGCCTGGTGCAGCTCGTCGGGGCGGACGTAGTTGGCGGTGCGCTCGACGGTCGGGGTCCACGCCTCGGCGACGCCGATCCGCTGGCCCGGGTACTCGTCGAGGATCTTCCGCCAGCTGCGGTAGATCTCGTGCACGCCGTCCTGGTCGAAGAACGGCATGACGTCGTTGCCGAGCAGCTTGAGCTGGTCGCCGCCGCCGATGTCGGGCAGGCCGGCGGCCTTGACCAGGCCGTGGGCGACGTCGATCCGGAAGCCGTCGACGCCCATGTCCAGCCAGAACCGCAGGATCGAACGGAACTCGTCGGCGACGGCCCGGTTCTCCCAGTTGAAGTCGGGCTGCTCGGGGGCGAACAGGTGCAGGTACCAGTCGCCGGGGGTGCCGTCGGGGTTCTCGGTGCGGGTCCAGGCCGGCCCGCCAAAGATGGACTCCCAGTCGTTGGGGGGCAGTTCGCCGTTCTCCCCCTTGCCGGGACGGAAGTGGTAGCGCTCGCGCAGCGGGGAGGCCGGGCCCTCGCGCAGCGCGCGCTGGAACCACTCGTGCCGGTCGGAGGAGTGGTTGGGGACGAGGTCCACGATGATCCGCAGGCCCAGCCCGTGCGCGTCGCGGATCAGCGCGTCGGCGTCCAGCAGGGTGCCGAACATCGGGTCCACCGCGCGGTAGTCGGCCACGTCGTAGCCGGCGTCGGCCTGCGGGGAGGCGTAGAACGGCGAGAGCCAGACGGCGTCCACCCCGAGGTCGCGCAGGTAGGGCAGCCGGCTGCGGATCCCGGGCAGGTCGCCCATGCCGTCACCGTTGGAGTCGGCGAAACTGCGCGGGTACACCTGGTAGATGACCGCATCCCGCCACCAGCCTCTGGACGCGCCGGTGCTTGCCTCGTGGGCGGTGGCGTCGGCGGCGGGCCGGGAGGTGTCGGCCAGGTTCTGGGTCATGGACGGTATCCCTTGGGACTAGAGAGCGGCAGGTCAGGACTTGGAGGCGCCGGCGGTCAGGCCGGTGACCAGGTGACGCTGCACCAGGTAGAAGAGGACCGAGGACGGGATCGCGATCAGGACCGCGGTCGCCGCCATCAGGTTCCACTGGGCGTCGTGTTCGCTGACGAAGGTCTGCAGGCCGACGGCCAGGGTGTACTTGTCGGAGCTGAGCATGAAGGTGGAGGCGAAGGCCACCTCGGCCCAGGCGGTCAGGAAGGAGTAGAACGCGGCCACCGCCAGACCCGGCCGGGCGAGCGGCAGGACCAGCCGCCAGAAGGTGCCGATCGGGGTGAGCCCGTCGACCCGGCCGGCCTCGTCGATCTCCACCGGGATGGTGTCGAAGTAGCCCTTCAGCAGCCAGGCGCAGTACGGCACGGTGGTGGTCGAGTAGACCAGGATCAGGCCGAGGTAGCTGTCCAGCAGGCCGAGTTCGGAGAGGATCGTGTACATCGGCACGATCAGCACCGCGATCGGGAACATCTGGGTGACCAGCAGCGACCACATCAGCGGCTTGTGCCCGGGGAAGCGCATCCGGGAGACGGCGTAGCCGGTGGTGGCGGCGATCAGCACGCCGAACACCGTGGTCACGCCGGAGACCAGGAACGCGTTGCCGAACCAGGTGAAGAAGTCGGTGTCGAACAGCACCTTGTGGTAGTTCGACAGGGTCATCTTGTCGAGGATCTCGCCGGGGTGGAGGTAGTCGGTCTTGTCCGGGCCGAGCGAGACGTAGAGGATCCAGGCCACCGGGAACAGCGCGATCAGGCTGGCCAGGACCAGGGCGCCGTGGGCCAGCGCCTTGCCGAGCGGGCCGGCTTCGCCGCGGCGACGGGCCTTGACCGGCTTGGCGACCGCTGCCGGAGCGGCGAGGACGGTGGGTCGTTCGGTGGTGGTGCTCATCGGGGTTACCTGCCTTCGTGGGTCGCTTGGTTACCGGTCGGCGTCAGCCGTTGGCCTGCTCGTTGCGGGCGAGCCAGCGCCGGTAGAAGGAGGTGAAGACGATGAGGATGGACAGCAGGATCACGCCGTACGCGGCGGACTGCGCGTAGTCGCGGGGCTGCTGGCCGAAGCCGAGCCGGTAGGCCCAGGTGACCAGCAGCTGGGCGTCGGGCGCGCCGTTGCCGCCGAACAGCAGGAAGATGACGGCGAACTGGTTGAACGTCCAGATCACGCCGAGCAGCACCACGGTCGAGGAGACGGTGCGCAGCCCGGGCAGGGTGACGTGGCGGAACCGCTGCCAGGCGGTGGCGCCGTCCATCTCGGCGGCCTCGTACAGCTCGGCCGGGATCGACTGCAGGCCGCCGAGCAGCGAGATCATCATGAACGGCACGCCGACCCAGGTGTTGACCAGGACCGCGGCCGCCTTCTGCGCCACCGGGTCGTCCAGCCAGCCGGGCTCGGGCAGGTGCAGGGCGGAGAGCAGGCCGTTGACGGCGCCGCCGTCGGCGAGCATCAGGCGCCAGGAGAAGACGGTGACGAAGGTCGGCACGGCCCAGGGCAGGATCAGCAGCATCCGGTAGACGGCACGGCCGCGCAGCTTCTGGTTGAGCAGCAGGGCGAGGCCGAGGCCGATGGTGTAGTGCAGGCAGACGCAGAGCGCCGTCCAGGCGATGGTCCAGACGAAGTGCGACCAGAAACGGTCGTACGAGCCCGGCCCCCAGAGGATGTCGGCGTAGTTGTCGAAGCCGACGAAGTGGTAGCTGGCCGGGATCTCGTTGACGCCGATCGTGCGGGCGGCGTTGAGGCTGTTGGCGTCGGTGAGGGTGAGCCAGATGCCCTCGGCGAGCGGGTAGAGCACCAGCCCGCCCAGCACCAGCACCACCGGCGCGATCATCGCGTAGGCGTACCAGTGCTTGGCGTACGAGCGCTTGAGGCGCTCCATCAGGCCCGGACGCGGATCGCGCTCCCGGCCGCCCTGGCCGGTGGCGCCCTGCACGGCGACTGACATTGTTCGACACCTTCTCGGAGGAGGTCCGCCGCCTCGCTTCGGCGACTGCTGCTACGGGTGTGGCGGTCGGGCCGGCGGGGTGGGGGGGGCGGGCGGGACGGCCGGGGGGACTACTTCGCGAAGCCCGGGAGGAGCTTGGCGTAGTCGGTGGCGACGGTGTTCAGCCCGTCCTGGGTGCCGGTGCCCTGGACGACCTTGCCGAGGTTGGTGCCGAGCGAGGCGAACAGCGAGCTGTACTCCGGCAGTTCGGGGCGCGGCTTGGCGCTGGTGAGCACGGCCTGGAAGCCGGCGATACCGGGGTCGGCCTTGACCTCGGGGGTGAAGGCGTCGGCGCGGGTCGGCAGGGTGGAGTTCTTCTGCGCGATGAAGGCCTGGCTCTCGGCCGAGGTCATGAACGCGGCGAACTTCTCGGCGGCGGCCTTGTGGGCCTTGTCGGCGCCCGCGTAGACGGAGATGTTGTGGCCGCCGGTGGGGGCGCCGGACTTGCCGCCGGAGCCGGCCGGGACGGGGGCGATGCCGAGGTTGGTCTTGTCGGCGAACGCGGAGCCCTTGTAGATGTTGGTGATCTCCCAGGGGCCCTGGATGATCGCCGCGACCTTGCCGCTGTTGAAGGCGTCCATCATGTGCGCGTAGGCGTCGGTGGTGACGTCGGCCTTGGCGGTGCCCGGCGAGGTGAACAGCGACTTGTAGGTCTCGATGCCCTTGACGGCCTCGGGCGAGGTGATGGTGATCTTCTTGCCGGCGGCGTCGACGGTGTCGGTGCCCTCGCCGAACAGGAACGGCATCGCGTAGTAGCCGTCGGCGGCCTTCAGCCAGAAGCCGTCCACGCCGGCCTTCTCCTTGACGGCGGCGGCGGCGGTCTTCAGCTCGTCCCAGGTCTTCGGCGCGGCGGTGATGCCGGCCTTGGTGAAGAGCTCCTTGTTGTAGAGCAGGCCCAGGGTGTCGGTGACCAGCGGGATGCCGTAGATCTTGCCCTCGTACTTGGCCTGCTGGATCAGCGTCGGCTGGAAGGCGGCGGAGTCGGTGGCGGCCGGGGTGCCGTCGAGCGGCTCCAGGTAGCCGGCCTTCGCGAAGGCGGCGGTCCAGCCGACCTCGGAGCGGAACACGTCCGGAGCGCCCTTGGCCCCCATGGCGGTCTGGAGCTTGTTCTGCGCCTGGTCGAACGGCACGTTGACGAAGTCGACCTTGACGTTCGGGTTGGCGGCCTCGAACTTCTTGGTGAGCTCCTGGTAGCTCGGCGCCTCGTTGGTCGCGTTCGACGTGTCCCAGTACGTGAGGGTGACCGGCCCGTCGGCCTTGCCGTCCGAGCTGGAGCCGCTGCTGCCACAGGCAGCCATCGAGACCGCGAGGGCCACAACGAGGGCAGAGGCCGCGATGCCACGCCGCATGAGAACTCCTTGGGAGGGTGGGGGTGCCCGAGATGTTGGGAGACAGGCGCATAATGGCTGCCTCGTGCCGACCGCACCGTTGCTGCCGTCGGGCTGGAAGGAAGTTAACAGCGGCGCAATCATCACCGAAAGCCCTTGCAGCAAGTTTCTGCAAGATTCGCCGATCGTTACGCCCGCGTGTCCTGGACGTAGCCGCACGGTAGTTGACAGGCGAACATTCTGCTGCGGTTTGTCCGGTTCACCCCGGTACTCGACCGGGCAGAAAATACGCTGGGTGGCGGCAAGCTCCTTGCAGCAGACTGGGCGCATGCTGATCAGACCCGCCACGAGGGAAGAACTGCCGCTGCTGTGCGCACTCGAACGGGCCGCCGGGGCACCGTTCGCGGCCATCGGGATGCCGGAGATCGCGCAGGACGAACCGCCCGCCCCGGAGGAGCTCGCCCACTTCCTGGACGAGGGCGTCGCGCTGGTCGCGCTGGACGCCGGGGGTGCGCCCGTCGCCTACTTGCTGGCCGAGCCGGTGGACGGCGCCCTGCACATCGAACAGGTCTCCGTCCACCCCGGCCACGCCCGCCGGGGGATCGGGCGGGCGCTGATCGAGCACCTGGCGGCGGGCACCGACGCACCCGCCCTGACCCTCACCACGTTCACCGAGGTGCCCTGGAACGCTCCCTACTACGCCCGCTGCGGCTTCCGGCCGCTCGCCGCCGGCGAGGTCACCCCCGGCCTGCGGGAGATCCGCCGCCGGGAGGCCGAGCACGGCCTGGACCGCTGGCCCCGGCTCTGCATGCGCCGGGAGCTCCCGGCACGCTGACGGGCGGGCCCGGCCGGCTCACCGCGCGGCCGGGCCCCGGCCCGACCCCGTCCCCGGCCCGACCCCCGTCCCGGGCCCGCTCCCGTCGCCGGCCCGGCTCAGCTCACGCCGAGGCGCAGCACGGTCGTCGAGCGGAACTCCTCCCCCGGGCGCAGCACGGTGCTGGGGAACTCCGGGTGGTGCGGGGAGTCCGGGTAGTGCTGCGTCTCCAGGGCGATCCCGGCGAACGGCCCGTACGGGACGCCGCTCGCGCCGGTCACCGTGCCCTGGAACTTGTTGGCCGTGTAGACCTGGAGGCCCGGTTCGGTGGTCAGCACCTCCAGGGTGCGGCCGCCGACCGGGTCCTCCAGCAGCGCCGCCCGGGCGGGGGTGCCGTCGGCCGGTCGCGGGCGGAGCACCCAGTTGTGGTCGTAGCCGCCGGGGCCGGCCAGCTGCGGGTGCTCGTCGTGCACCGACTTGCCGATCGGCCGGGCGACGGTGAAGTCGAACGGGGTGCCGGCCACGGGCTCGGTCCGGCCGTAGGGGATCTGGCGCCGGTCGGCCGGGGTGTAGGCGTCGGCGTCGAGGGTGAGCAGGTGACCGAGCACGTCCCCGTTGCCCTCGCCGGCGAGGTTGAAGTACGCGTGGTTGGTCAGGTTGATCACGGTCGGCGCGCCGGTGACGGCGCGGTAGGCGATCGTCAGCTCGCCGGCGGAGCTCAGCGTGTAGTCGACGGTGACGTCGAGCGCGCCGGGGAAGCCCTGGTCGCCGTCGGGGCTGTGCAGGTGCAGCCGGACGCCGTCGGGCAGTTGCACGGCCTCCCACATCCGGTGGGCGAAGCCGTCCGGGCCGCCGTGCAGGGTCACGCCGTCGCCGGTCGGGGCGAGCGGGTGCTCCTCCCCGTCGATGGTGACCCTGCTGCCGTCGATGCGGTTGGCGTAGCGGCCGACGACGGTGCCGTAGTGCCGCGCCGGGCCGAGGATCTCGGCCAACCGGTCGGAGGAGAGCAGCAGTTGACCGGACCGGCCGGCGCGGTCGGGGGCGCTCAGGGTGTGCAGGGTGGCGCCGAGGGTGAGCACGCTCGCCTCGTACGGGCCGGCCCGCAGGGTCCAGCGCTCGATCGCGGCGCCGGCGCCCGCGGGTTCGAGGGGTTCGCGCCGCACGCTGGTCGGCTGCGAGCCGTTCGCCGGGGGCGTCGCCATGGCCTGCTCCTCACTGGCGGCCGCGGTGTGCCGCGGCCCCTGGTACCGGGTCCGTCCGGGGCCCGCAGCCCCGTGGGCCAGCCTAGTCAGCGAGGCGGCGGCGGGGGCGCTCATGACGCTCCCGCGCGCCGTTGCCCCGTCTCCGTCCGCCGGGCCGTTCCGCCGCATTGTTCCGAGTCGCACGGTCCGGGCCCGCTCGTCCGGGCCGCCCGCTCCGGGCGACCTGCTCCGAGCCGCGGCTCCGGACCCCCGTGACCGTGCTAGTCCGCCGTGCCCTCGCGCTGCTCGGGCGGCATGCCGAGGGCCGAGGCCAGGCCGTCCGGGCCGCTTCCCGCCTTGCGGTAGACGGCCGCCAGCCGGCGGTTGACCAGGCTCAGGTGGACACCCAGCTCCTCGGCGATCCGCTGTGGCGGCACGCCCCGGACGGCCAGGCGGGCGACGTCCCACTCGGGCTGGCTGAGCATCTCCCGGACGTCCCCCAGCCGGTTGGGCCGCAGGCCGTAGTTGGCCAGCTCGTGGCGGGCCTGCTCGACCAGGCCGTCGGCGGCACAGTGCTGGGCCAGCTCGATGCCCTGGTACAGGTACTCCTGGGCGTCCTCCAGCCGGCCGACCCGGCGCAGTGCGGCACCGAGGTCCACCAGGGCGACGGCGTGCTCGTAACCGGCCGGCGACTGGCCGAGGTGGCGCACGGCCTGCTCCAGCAGTTCCACCGCCTGCTGGCCGTCCTCGATCTGGGCGTGCAGCCGCAGCGCGGTGCCGATCGCCGAGGCGGTGCCGAACCGGCGGGCGTCACGGACGGACCGCTCCGCGTACGCGCGGGCGCGTTCGGGCTCGTCCGCCGCGAGTGCGATGGCGAGGTGCCCGGCCCAGGGTGCCCAGACCGTGTTGTGCCAGCCCCGGGCGTCGAGCTGGGCACCGGCCTCGGTGAGCGCGGCGGCCGCCCCGGCGGGCCGGCCGACGGCGAGCAGCAGCTTGCCGTAGAGCGAGGGCGCGTCGGGCAGCACCATGGCGGTGGCGTGGTACGGCGGGCTGAAGCCGAAGCCGATCGCGAGGTCCCAGGCCTCGTCCGTGCGTCCGCGGGCGAGCAGGGTGTCCACCAGCACGCCGACCGCGTCCCAGGCGAGCGGCAGCTTGGAGCCGATCCGCTCGGAGAGCCGCAGTGACCGGCGCAGGAAGTCCTCGGCCTCGGCGAGCAGGCCCCGGCGGAACCGGGCCAGGCCCATCAGGAAGTACGCGAAGCCGCGGTGCGCACCGCTCCAGCCGGCCACCTCGAACTGGACGATGGCGTCGCCGAACAGCCGCTCGGCCTGGGCGATGCGGTCGTTGTAGGTGTACGCGAGGCCGAGCGTGCCGGGCAGCTCGAAGCCCCAGGTGTTGTCGGTCCAGCCGAGGCCCTTGGGCAGCCGGCCGTGGTCGAGCACCTCGTCGGCGTGCCGCAGCGCCTCGGCGGAGGCCTCGCCGCGCAGGGTGAGGTCCCAGGCGCGCATCGCGAGGACGGCCCGGTCGGCGGCGCCGCGGCCGGTGAGGCTGCGGCAGAGCTCGCCGAGGCGCTCGGAGCGGGCCGGCCCGTTCTCCTCGGCCTTGCGGTAGGCGTGCCACATGAAGGAGGCGGCCTCCAGGCGGAGTTTGCCCGCCGGGTCGCCGAAGGTCTGCGCCGCCTCGTCCTGGCAGACCTGCGCGGCCGCGCCGAGTTCGCCGCTGTGGGCGAGGACTTCGGAGAGCCGGAAGGTGGCGTCCACCCGCAGCGCGGGGCGCAGCGGGCCCTCCTCCGGGTCGAGCGCGAGCCGCAGCTGGTTGACGGTGGCGACGGGGTCGGTCAGCAGGGCGGAGCAGCCGAGCTCGTAGAGCACCTCGGCGCGGTCCTCGTCGTCCGGCGGCTCGGCGAGGGCGCGGTGCAGACAGCGCTGGGCGGCCTCGGGCGCGCCGATCAGCAGGTGCTCCTGCGCGGCCCGGCGCAGCTTGCGCACGGTGCGGTCGTCGCCCTCGCCGGGGAAGGTCTCGACCAGGTGGCGGGAGGCGGCGAGCAGGCCGAGTCCGGCGTTCTCGATCTCGGCGGCGGCCACGCCGTGCATTCCGGTGCGGGTGGACTCCGGCATGGTGTTGTAGATCGAGCTGCCGATCAGCGGGTGGACGAACTCCAGGTTCCCGTTGGGCGTCTGGGTGAGGACGCGCTGGCGGCGCAGCTGCTTGATGGACTCGCGGGAGCCCTCGGCGCTCTGGGTGGAGATCCGGGCGGCGAGGTCGGGCCGGATGTCGGTGCCCAGCATGGCGGCGGCCCAGGCGAACCGCAGGGTGGTCGCGCCGAGCCGGTCCAACCAGCCCTTGAGGGTCATCCCGGTGGCGTCGACGGCGAGTTCGCGCAGCTGCTGGGAGTTCTCCTCGACCGGTTCGAGGTCCTGGTCACGGACCTGGTCGAGCAGGGCGACGGCCTCGTACGGGTTGCCGTTGACGACGTTCCAGAACTCGTAGCAGAAGGAGTCCTCGGCCTTCGCCCCGAACTCGGCGCGGATCATGTCGGTGACGGAGACCAGCGAGAGCCGGCTCAGCTCGTGCCGGCGGGTGGCGAGCCCGGTGACGGCGGACCGCTGCTCCTGGGCCTCGGGCTGCCAGTCGGCGGCGTCCTCCCGGTAGGCGAAGACCAGCAGGACGGGCAACTCGCGGGCCCGGACGGCGAACTGGGTGAGCCAGCCGAGCGATTCGAGGTCGGCCCAGTGCAGGTCGTCGACGATCATCACCAGCGGGGCGCGGCGCGGGGCGAGCTGGGTGAGGACGTAGTCGAGGCCGTCGCGCACGCCCTGCGGGTCGAGGCGCCGGGCCCCGGTCTTCGGCTGCTTGAGGCCCATGGCCGGTCCGACGACCTCCTCCCACGTGCCCATCACCTGCCCGAACACCTCGGGGGCGAGACCGCCGAGCACGGGCTGGAGCAGCTGGCGCAGGACGTGGTAGGGCTCGTTGAACTGGCGCTCGCCGCCGCGCGCGAAGAGCACCGTGGCGCCCTCGCGCAGCTTGGCGATCCGACGGACCTCGTGGAGCAGGCTGGTCTTGCCGATGCCGGGCCGGCCGGAGAAGGTGAGCAGCTCGCCGATCTCGGTGCCGCCGGCGGCGAACTCGCGGCAGAGTTTCTCCACCGCTGCCTCGGCCGAGCGGAGTTCGGCATCGCGGTCGCGCAGCCTGACCCGGGGTGACAGGGCGTCCGTCGTCCGCTCTCCGGTGACCGCCCCCGCCCGAAGTTCGTGTCCCTGCTCGGTCACCGTCGTGCCTCCGCCTCACTGTTCCCTGCCCGTGGAGCCGAGATTAGCGCCGCCGCGGGCGCGCTGTGCGGCATTCGCGCAGGCTGGGGCGGAGATTGAGGGTTCGGACGGCTTGCCAAGGGCAATTGCCCTATATCCCTAACGTCCGATCATTGCATCAGATACTCTACGGCATTCTCATCGAGTTGATCTTGCCATGTGGACCACCCCGTGGAAACCCGCCACACCAACTCCCCCACAATCAGCACCAGTACCGCCAGCGCCCCCACCCTCCGCCGCACCGGGAGTCCGATGTCTGACGACACCTCACTGCAGCTTCCGTTCCCGCACCGCCGCAGCCCCCACGGCCCGTACGCCACCGAGCTGCACCGCGCCTGGCTGACCCGGCATCCACTGCTCCCCGACCCGGCCCACCCGTCCTACGCCCACTGGGACGTGGTCGACCTCGCCGCCCTCGGCTACCCGGATGCCGGACCGGACGAACTCGCCCTGGCCGCCGACCTGATGGGCTTCTACTTCCTCTTCGACGACCAGTTCGACGGCCCGCTGGGCCGCCGCCCCACCGAGGTCGCCCCGATCTGCGAGCGGTTGATCGCCGTCCTGCACGGCGCCCGCCCCGACGTCTCGTCCCCCGTCGAGACGGCGTTCGCCGACCTCTGGGACCGCAGCGTGAGCGGCATGCCCGCCCGCTGGCAGGCCCGGGCGGCCTACAACTGGGAGTGGTACCTGGCCAGTCACCCGGCCGAGGCGGCCGGGCGGATCTCCTCCCGGCCGCCGGACCGTGACGGCTACCTGGTACTCAGGCGGGGCACCGCCGCGATGGAGACGATCTTCGACATGGTGGAGCGCCTCGGCCAGTTCGAGGTGCCCGCCGCCGTCCTCCACCACCCGGTCCTGCGTCAACTCCGCCAGCTCGCCGCCGACATACCGTCCCTCAGCAACGACGTCCGGTCCTTCCCGCTGGAGGCCCCGCGCGGCGACGTCAACAACCTGGTGATGATCGTGCAGCGGGAGCGCCGCTGCTCGGCCGAGGAAGCCTGCGCCGTGGTGATGGCCGAGGCCCAGCTGATGGTCGAGCGCTGCCGCGAGCTGCACCGGCAACTCCCCGACGTCTTCCGGGAACTGGGCCTGGCACGGGTGGAACGGGCGATCGCCGGGCGGTACGCCGACGGCCTGGTCACCTGGCTGGCCGGCTACCTCAGCTGGGAGTCGCGCACCGGCCGCTACCAGTCCGCCTGAACCGGACCACCCGGACCGGGCCCAGCGCACCGCCCGGCCCGGTCCGGTCCGGCGGCGGAATTCGGCCGGAACGCGCACCCTCCGTGGACGTCTCCCGTACGGATGGTAGCCGCGGCCGCCGGGCGCGGCTAGGGTGCAGGGCGTGTCCGACACGCCCAGCGGCGGGTGCCCAGGCGGCGCCCTGCCCGCGTGCGCGGCCGCACCCTCCACCGGGCCGCCGGTCCGCGGCCCGGCGCGCCGCCCGGCCCGTGCGCCGCGGCGGTGCCCCCGACAGCGCGAGGAGGCACCCAGCACATGACGGTCTACCTGTCCCCGGGGCAGCCCGGAAGCATCGTCGCCTACCGGCCCCGCTACGAACACTGGATCGGCGGCCGCTGGACGCCGCCGGTCCGCGGTGAGTACTTCGAGAACCCCAGCCCGGTCACCGGTGAGATCTTCACCGAGATCGCCCGCGGCACCGCCGAGGACATCGAGGCCGCCCTCGACGCCGCCCACGCCGCCGCCCCGGCCTGGGGCCGCACCTCGCCCGCCGAGCGCGCCCAGGTGCTGCTGCGGATCGCCGACCGGATAGCCGACCACCTGGAGGAGCTGGCGGTCGCGGAGAGCTGGGACAACGGCAAGCCGGTGCGCGAGACGCTGGCCGCCGACCTGCCGCTGGCCGTCGACCACCTGCGCTACTTCGCCGGCGCGCTGCGCGCCCAGGAGGGCGGCCTCTCCCAGCTGGACGAGGACACCGTGGCGTACCACTTCCACGAGCCGCTGGGCGTGGTCGGCCAGATCATCCCGTGGAACTTCCCGATCCTGATGGCGGTCTGGAAGCTCGCCCCGGCCCTGGCGGCCGGCAACGCGGTGGTGCTCAAGCCCGCCGAGCAGACCCCGGCGTCGATCCTGCTGCTGGCCGAGCTGACCGCGGACCTGCTGCCGCCCGGCGTGCTCAACGTGGTCAACGGCTACGGCCTGGAGGCCGGCCGCCCGCTGGCCTCCAGCAGCCGCATCCGCAAGATCGCCTTCACCGGCGAGACCGGCACCGGCCGGCTCATCTCCCAGTACGCCAGCGGCAACCTGATCCCGGTCTCGCTGGAGCTCGGAGGAAAGAGCCCCAACCTGTTCTTCGCCGACGTCGCGGCCGAACAGGACGCCTTCTACGACAAGGCGTTGGAGGGCTTCGCGATGTTCGCCCTCAACCAGGGCGAGGTCTGCACCTGCCCGAGCCGGGCGCTGATCCAGTCCTCGGTCTACGACCGGCTGCTCGCCGACGGCCTGGAGCGGGTCCGGACCATCCGCCAGGGCAACCCGCTGGACACCGAGACCCAGGTCGGCGCGCAGGCCAGCGACGACCAGCTGAAGAAGATCCTCTCGTACATCGAGATCGGCCAGGCCGAGGGGGCCAAGGTGCTGACCGGTGGCGAGCGGGCCGACCTCGGCGGAGCACTGGCCGGCGGCTACTACGTGACGCCCACCGTCTTCGAGGGCGTCAACAGCATGCGGATCTTCCAGGAGGAGATCTTCGGCCCCGTCCTCGCGGTCACCCGCTTCGAGGACTTCGACGACGGCATCACCCAGGCCAACGACACCCTGTACGGGCTCGGCGCGGGCGTCTGGAGCCGGGACGGCAACACCGCCTACCGGGCCGGCCGCGCCATCCAGGCCGGGCGGGTCTGGACCAACTGCTACCACCTCTACCCCGCGCACGCGGCGTTCGGCGGGTACAAGAACTCCGGCATCGGCCGCGAGACCCACAAGGCGGTGCTGGAGCACTACCAGCAGACCAAGAACCTGCTGGTGAGCTACTCCCCCGACGCCCTCGGTTTCTTCTAGGCCGCTTTCCGGCGCGCTCCTGCCGGCACCGGCCCCCGGTGACGCGAAAGCGCGGAGTGGGAAGTCGAACCTGCCGACTTCCCACTCCGCGACCACTCCCCGTGGTCCGCGGCGCGGCACCCCTCGCGAGGTGGCCCCACCGCGTTTTCTCCCGAGCTCACCCGCCGAGCAACCGCGCCTTGGCCGTCGCGAACTCCTCGGGGGTGAGCAGGCCCTGCTGGGCCGGCCGGCCCGGGTCGGAAAGCTTGTCGGCGATGTCCGGCACGCCCGCCGGCCCGTCCGGGACGACGCCCCGCAGGTCCTCGAAGTCGGCGAGCTCGCCGTACGTCGCCTCCCCGTCCGGGTGCCGGGTGACCACCAAGGAGTCGATGACCCGGACGTCACCCCCGGTGCGCGGCTTGCCGAGCGCGGTGGCCGCCTCGACGGTGATGGTCTGCTGGGGGAACGTCAGGACGAGCAGTTCGGCCGGACCCATGGGGCTCCCTTCTGCAAGCAAATCGCCCATATCGGGATCTAAGCACATGAATACCGAAAATCACCGACGCGCCGCCGACATGCCCGGACACGCCCGGCTGACGCCTTAGACAGGAGTCCCGTCCCTTCACCTCCGGGAGACCTCATGACCATCGCCATCGCCAAGCTCTCCGACCCGACCGTCCGCGCCGCCGTCGCCGCGATCAACGCGGGCGACCGCGCGGCCTTCGTGGCCCTGCTCACCGAGGACGCCACGATGTCCGACGACGGCTCCGACCGCGACCTCGCGGACTGGATCGACCGCGAGATCTTCTCCAGCCGCGGCCACATGGACGTCCAGTCCGAGGCGGACGGCGGCCGCGCGCTGATCGCCAACTACAGCAACGAGACCTGGGGCGAGATGCGCACCGCCTGGCGTTTCGTCGTCGACGGCAACCGGATCAGCCGCTTCGAGACCGGTCAGGCCTGACGCTCCTCAGGACAGCCCGAGGCAGCCGCGCACCGCGTGGATCAGCCGGCGGGAGCGGACGTCTCCCGTCACCCCGGGCTGCATGCCGTTGGTGACGTAGCCGAATCCGAGACCGAGCTCCGGGTCGGCGAAGCCGAGCGAGCCGCCGCGGCCCGGGTGGCCGAAGCTCGCCGGCGAGGCCATCAGCGCGGTCGGGCCGTGCCGGAAGAAGCCGAGACCGAAGGTCGAGTTGACGATCAGCACGCGGTCCGGCCCGCTGACCACCGGCCCGGCCGCGCGGGCCAGCACCTCCGGTCCCAGCAGCGGCGGCAGCGCCGTGCCCGGCGCACCGCCGTGCCGGTCGGCCGCGCCGACGAGCGCCGCGTAGAAGCGGGCCAGCGACCGCGCGGTGCCGATCCCTCCCGCCCCGGGGATCTCGGCGGCCTGCACCGCCGGATCGTTGAGGTCCACGCCGGGCCGCACGGACGCGAAGGCCCGGGCGGTCAGCGAGGCCGGGTCCTGGTAGGCGTCCCGGACCGCCTGCTTGGGGCGCAGCCGCAGCCCGCTCGGACCGGTCCGGGCGGCCTCCGGCGCGGGCAGGTCCACCAGTCGGCCGACCCGCGGCGCGGCTCCGGCCGGCAGCCCGATCCACAGGTCGAGCCCGAGCGGTCGGGCGACCTCCTCGGCGAAGTACTGGCCGACCGTCCGCCCGCTCACCCGGCGAACCACCTCGCCGACCAGCCAGCCGAACGTGTAGGGGTGGTAGCCGTGCGCGGTGCCGGGCTCCCAGGCGGGCGCCTGGGCGGCGACGGCCGCGGCCGCCCGCTCCCAGGTGAGCACGTCCTCCAGCCGCAGCGGCACGTCCAGCGCCGGCACACCGGCCTGGTGCGAGAGCAGCCAGCGCACCGGCACGCCGCCCTTGCCCGCCGCCCCGAACTCCGGCCAGTACGAGGTGACCGGAGCGTCCAGGTCGAGCTGCCCGCGCTCGGCGAGCAGCAGCGCCGTGGTCGCGGTCAGGCCCTTGGTGACCGAGCGCAGCACCTGCGCGGTGTCCGCCGTCCAGGGCACGGCCGGAGCGGGCCGCCCGCCGACCTCGGGCCGGGCGTCGCCGCCCCACAGGTCGACCACCTTGCGCCCGCGCACGTACAGCGCGAACGCCGCGCCGAGCTCGCCGTACTCGCGGAAGTTCCGCGCGAAGGCCTCCCGTACGGGCTCGAAGCCCTCGGCCGTCTCGCCCCAGATCTCCACCACCGCGCGCCACCCGGATTCGTCCGAATTCTGTCGTGCCCGCGTTCGAGCCGGGCCCGGAAACCCTAACCTGTCCGTCATGACCAACCCTGCCGAAGAGCTGCTGGACGTCGTCGACGAGCACGACCGGGTGATCGGGACCGCACCGCGCGGGGAGGTGTACCGCCGGGGGCTGACCCACCGCTGTGTGTTCATCCTGGTCAGCGACCGGGCCGGGCGGATCTTCGTGCACCGGCGCACCGACACCAAGCTGTTCGCGCCGGGCTTCCACGACATGTTCGTCGGCGGGGTGGTCGGCGCCGGTGAGACGTACGCGAGCGCCGCCGTCCGGGAGGCCGAGGAGGAGCTCGGCGTCAGCGGGATCGAGCCGCGCCCGCTGGTCAAGTTCCTCTTCCGGCAGGAGGGGCTCTCCTGGTGGTGCGACCTGTACGAGGCGCGGTGGGACGGGCCGGTCGCGCCGCAGGAGTCCGAGGTCGCCTGGCACGCCTGGCTGACCCCGGAGGAACTGGACGCCAGGCTGGCCCGCGACGCGTTCGTCCCGGACGGCCTGGAGGCCTACCGCCGCTACCGCGAGCTGCGCCCCGCGTAGGGGCGCGGCCGGGCCTGCGGCAAGATCCACGGCGGCCGCCCCGGCCGGATAGGGTGACGCCCATGGCTTCCCGTACGCCGTCGGCGGCGCCCACGACCCCGCGCACCGGCCGGAGCAGCGCCCGGGCCGCCGGCAGCACCGGCGCCCCGGGCGGCGCGACCCCGGACCTCACGGCACCCGGCACCCCGGCCGCGGGTGTCCGGGCCGCGAGGGGCACCCGGGCCGAGGACGGCGCCACGGCCGGGAAGGGCGCCGACCGGAGCGGCGAGCGGCCGCGCCGGCGGCTCAGCGTGGACGAGCGGCGCGAGCAGCTGATCGCCGTCGCGCTGGAGCTGTTCAGCCGCCGCCCGCCCGAGGAGGTGTCGATCGACGACATCGCCGCCGCCGCCGGCGCCTCCCGCCCGCTGGTCTACCACTACTTCCCCGGCAAGCAGGCGCTGTACGAGGAGTCGCTGCGCCGGGCCGGGCGCGAGCTGGCCGGCCGCTTCGAGGAGCCGGCCGACGGCCCGCTCTCCGAGCGGCTGTACCGGGTGATGGGCCGCTACCTGGACTTCGTCCAGAGCCACGGCCCCGGTTTCGCCGCACTGCTGCGCGGCGGCTCGGTGGCGGCCAGCGCCGGGACGTCGGCGGTGATCGACGAGGTCCGGCGGGCCGCGCACGACCAGATCCTGTCCCACCTGGCGGTCCCCTCGCCCAGCCCCGGCCTGCGGCTGACCGTCCGCGCCTGGATCGCCAACGCCGAGATCACCTCGCTGGAGTGGCTGGGCGAACGCTCGGTACCGCTGGAGGAGCTCCAACTCCACCTGGTCCAGGAGTTCGTGGCGGCCCTGACCCTGACCGCCGCCCGGGAGCCCGCGCTGGCCGCCGAGCTCGCCGGCTTCTTCGCCGCCGAGCGCCCCGAGGGCCCGACCGGCCGGCTGGTGCGCGAACTCGCCGCCCTGTTCGCCGACCCCGGCATCGCGGGCGCCGTCGCCGCGCTGGTGGTCGAGCCGGCGAACTGACCGGACGCCGGTTCTGCCACGGCGGCGGCCTCTGATAGGAATGAGCACGGATCTGACGGCACGCCGGTCACGAGCGCGCCCGGACCCACCGAACCACCGAACGCACACGCAGCAGAGCGGGGGGCTCATCAGTTGACCCAGGACGGCCAGTTCAGCGCGGAGGCCAATCCCTTCGCCCCGGCGGAGCAGGTGTCCGCGACGCTCGGCGCGCTCACCGAAGGCCTCTTCGAGAAGCACACCTCGCGCCACCCGGCGGCCTCGCTGACGGCGCTGCGCGCCGGCGCCCACCCGGCGGCCGAGGCACTGTTCAACCTTCCCCTGGCGCCCAACGGCCCGGTGCACGACGCCGTCGACCGGCTCGGCACCGTGGTCACCGCCGGGACGGCCCGCCCGGGCACCGGAGCCCCGCTGGCCGAGCTGGCCGGCGACGCGCTGCTGGCCCGCTACGGCGGCGGCCCGGTGCGCGGCGCGGTGGCCGACCGGGGCGCCGTCTCGGCCGCGCGGTTCGAGCTGCCGGTGGCCGGCCAGGTCGCCGCCCCCGAGCTGCGTCCGCCGTTCGCCGCCGCGCTGGCGGCGCTCGCCGGCGGGCAGCAGACCCGGCAGCCGGTCGAGCTGGCCACCGGCGCCGGCGCCGAGGTCCGCCTGGTCGTGCCGCCCGGCTTCCACCCGCTGACCTCCCCGGGCGGCCCGGCCGGCGTCTCCGCCCGGACCGTGCCCACCGGCCCGGCCGGTGCGGACGGCGTGTTCACCGCCAAGGGCATCGACCCGGCCACCGGCGCGGCCGCCGCCGAGCTGACCGCGCACCTGGCCGAGGTCGCCGAGGAACTGTTCAGCGGCACCGGTCCGGCGCCGCGCCGCGACTTCGCGGTGATCGCCGCCACCCTGGCCGACGCCATCACCGCCTCGGGCACGGTCTACGCCGGTGTCTGCGCCCTGGAGGTGGCCGGCCGGCCGACCGACGCCACCCTGGTGGTCTCGCTCGCCCGGCACCCGCTGCCGATCACCGGGCTCGCCACCGAACTGGCCACCGTCCGCCGGCACGCCGAGGTCTGGACGGTGCTGCTGCCGGCCGGCCCGGCCGCCGTCCTGGTCGAGGGCCGCAGCGTCCCCGTCCCCGGTCCGCTGGCCGCCGACGGCCGGCGGCGCTGGGTGGTCACCTCGGTGGTGGAGGCGTTCGTCCCGCTGCCGGACGGCGTCTCGGTGCTCTGCGTCCAGCTCGCGACCGCTCAGCCGCAGGACTGGGACCTGTACACGGAGGCCTTCGCCGAGCTGCTGAAGAGCGTGCAGTTCGGCTGGGACGGCGTGGCGGGGCAGCTCACCCCGCCGGCGCACACCTTCGCGCCGGTGCCGGCCGCGACCCCCGCCCGGGGCGTACCGGCCGAGACCCTCGCACCCCCGGCGGCCGCCACCGAGCCGGCTCCCGCCGAGGAGCTGCCGGCCGACGCCACGCCGCTGCCGGTGCACCTGCGCGGCACCCCGGTCCGGATCCCCCCGGCCGACTTCAACCCCTTCGCCCCGGTCGCCGACCCGACGCCCGCCGAGCCCCTCCTGGTGCCGGACGACAGCCCGGAGGCGGCCGAGCGCCGCCCCAAGGGCACCCCGGTCATGGTGCCGCCGCCGGACTTCGACCCGTTCGCCCCGCAGGCCGCGACGCTCACCGACACCACGGTGCCGGAGGCCGGGGACGACCCGGACCGCCTGCCCACG